>JAHEHQ010000241.1 GCA_024644505.1 Gammaproteobacteria bacterium | reverse complement strand
AGCCGGCTCCGGGCCAAGTTCCGCCGGTATGGGGTGGATCTGGTTCCGAGGGATGGAGACCTTGTCGGTCAATGCACGGGCCGCCATCAGGCTGTTGCGCTGCGGGTCCGTCGGGGTCAGGCAGCGCTCGTCCCCGAAATAGACATGCCAGTGGTCCCAGTGGCTTTCCGATTCCGCCAGCAGGCGGTATGTCTGCTCCGGGGTACCGCCCCCCGCCAGGACGATACTGAATCGGGTGCGCTCGCCGATGGCTTTGCGGGCCGCCTGCAGAATCCTCGAGCAGGCCTCCCGTGCCACTGCCTCTGCGGAACCCAGAGGATGCCAGATTACCGAAGAACTCATACTCAGTCGGGATCCAGGCTGTGGCGCCAGTGGTGTTCCTCGGTGTCGAACAACCGCTGGCTCTCCCCGGGTCCCCAGGTGCCGGCGGGGTAGGTGTGGATGAAGTCCTGGTTGGTGGACCAGGAACGCAGGATGGGGTCGACCACCCGCCAGGCCTGCTCCACCTCGTCGTAACGCAGGAACAGGGAGCGGTCGCCGTCGATGACATCCAGCAGCAGTTCTTCGTAGGCATCGGTCTGGGACTCGTCATCCCCCCGCAGGCTGGCATCCAGGCTGGTCTGGCGCGTGCGCATCTCCAGCCCCGGTTCCTTGACCGTCATCTCCATCCTCAGGCACTCACAGGGCTGGATGCCTAAAAGTACCCAGTTCTGTTTGATCTGCTCGACCTGGGTGCCGCGAAAAAACTGCTGGGGTGGGTGGCGGAAGCAGATCGAGACCATGGATTGCTGCTGCGCCATCCGCTTGCCGGTTCTAAGGTAGATGGGCACGTCCCGCCAGCGCCAGTTGTCGATGTAGAGTTTCAGGGCGGCATAGGTTTCGGTAACGCTGTCGGGCGGCACCTTGTCTTCCTGGAGGTAACCGGCCACCCGCTCGTTTCCCATGCTGCCTTCGCGGTACTGGGCCCGGAAGGCGTGGGCATGCACCGCCCGGGGGGAAATGGGGCGCACCGATTTGAGCACCTTGACCTTCTCGTCGCGAAGGGCTTCCGCTTCCATGGAGACCGGCGGTTCCATCGTCACCAGGGTCAGCAGTTGCAGCAGGTGGCTCTGGATCATGTCCCGCATGGCGCCGGTGCCGTCGTAAAAGGGACCCCGGCTGCCGACGCCCAGGGTTTCCGAATGGGTGATCTGGATATGATCGATGTAGTTGCGGTTCCAGAGCGGTTCCATCATGGTGTTGGCAAAGCGGAACACCAGCACGTTCTGCACGGTTCCCTTGCCCAGGTAGTGGTCGATTCGGTAGATCTGCTCCTCCCGCAGATGTCGCCCGATGGAGCGCTGCAGGGATTGGGCGCTTTCCAGGTCGTAACCGAAGGGTTTCTCTATGACCACCCGCTTCCATCCGGCCCCTTCCTCGAACAGTTGCTCATTGCCCAGACGGTCCACCGCATCATTGAACTGGGATGGGCTGATCGCCATGTAATAGGCGACGTTCGAGGGGAAGCCGGCGTCATCGGCAAGGTGCTTTCTCAGGCCGGCATACATTGCGGGGTCCGAAAGATCTCCCTGAAAATAGTCAATCCTGCGGGCAAAGGCCTCGAAGACCTCCTCATCCAGCTCGTTGCGGACCTTCTGTTTCAGCCATTCCCGAACCTCTCGGATACAGCGCTCGTTGTCCCAGTCACGCCGACCCAGGGCCAGGATGCGGGTGCCGTGGGGTAGTTTCCCCGCCACCTCCAGGTGATAGAGCGCCGGCATCAGCTTGACCCGGGAGAGGTTTCCCGTGGCACCGAAGATGACGTAGGTACAGGGCTCGGTCATGGTTTTGTTTTCCACTAGTGGGCCGCGCGGCCCACTAGACCTCGTAGGTGGATGAGGCTGCCGGTCCACCGCTGCCGGTCCAGTCCGTGTGGTGAAACTCACCCCTTGGGCGGTCCATCCGCTCGTAACTGTGTGCCCCGAAATAATCCCTCTGGGCCTGAATCAGATTGGCAGGCAGCCTGCCGCTGCGATAGCCGTCGAAGAAGGCCAGGGCCGAACAGAATGCGGGCAGGGGGATGCCCAGTTCGATGCCCAGGGCAGCGGTGCGCCGCCAGCCCGGCGCGGCGCCCTTCAGCGCCTCGATGAAAAAGTCGTCCAGCAGCAGGTTATCCAGCGTCGGGTCCCGATCGTAGGCATCCTTGATGTTGCCGAGAAAGCGGCTGCGTATGATGCAGCCGCCGCGCCACATCAGGGCGATATTGCCATAGCTGAGATTCCAGCCATACTCAGATGCCGCCTCCCGCATCAGCATGTAGCCCTGGGCATAGGAGATGATCTTGGATGCATACAGGGCGTCATGAATGGTACGGACGGCAGTCTCCCGGTTGCCGTCGAACCGGAAGTCAGGTTGTTGGTAAAGGCCCTCGGCGCGTACCCGTTCGGTTTTCAGGGCCGAAAGACAGCGGGCGAATACGGCTTCGCCGATCAGGGTGAGGGGTACCCCCAGATCGAGGGCGCTGATGCCGGTCCACTTGCCGGTGCCTTTCTGACCGGCGGCGTCCAGTATCTTGTCCACCATGGGCTCGCCGTCCGAATCCCGCACACCCAGGATATCGGCGGTGATTTCGATCAGGTAGGAATCCAGTACACCTCTGTTCCACGCTTGAAAAATGTCCCGGATCTCATTCACCGGCATGCGCAGTCCCTCACGCATCAGCTGATAGGCCTCGCCGATCAGCTGCATGTCGCCGTATTCGATACCGTTGTGAACCATCTTCACGTAGTGCCCGGAGCCCTCCTGTCCGACCCATTGGCAGCAGGGCTCCCCATCCACTTTTGCGGCAATGGACTGGAGTATCGGACGCACCTCCGGCCAGGCACGCTCGTCGCCGCCGGGCATAATCGAAGGGCCGTGGCGTGCACCTTCCTCGCCCCCGGAGACACCGCAGCCGATGAAACGGATGCCTTTGTCGGCCAGTTCCCGGCCGCGACGGTTGCTGTCGGTAAAGCGGGAGTTGCCACCGTCCATGATGATATCCCCGGGTTCCAGGTGGGGCAGCAATGCTTCTATGACCCGGTCCACGGGGTCGCCGGCGCGCACCATGAGAAACAATTTGCGCGGTCGCCGCAGGCTGCGGACCAGTTCTTCCAGGTTGTATGAGCCGATGATCTCCGAGCCTTTCGCCGGACCGGCCAGAAAGGCGTCCGTGGCGTCGGCGGTGCGGTTGTAGACCGCCACCTTGTAGCCATGGTCGCTCATGTTCAGGGCCAGGTTCTGGCCCATGACCGCAAGGCCGATCAACCCGATGTCTGCCTCTGCCATATTTTTCCCCTGTCTCGGTCGGACCCCGAGTATGGCATAATTCAGCTTCTGCGAAACAACAGGATCCGTCGGGTTGGGGCGACCCACGATGCGGCATCCCGACGGAGTCATGCCAGATGTGCGGGTTGTGCGGGGAGTTGAGGTTCGACGGTAAACCGGCCGATCTCGGGGCCATTCAGCGCATGACCGCGCGCCTGGAACGCAGAGGCCCGGATCACGATGGCACCTACAGCGACGGCCCCCTCGGTTTCGGGCACCGGCGTCTGGCCATCATCGACCTTTCCGAGCATGCCAATCAGCCGATGGTCGACCAGGAGCTGGGACTGGCGCTGGTCTTTAACGGGACCATCTATAATTACCCCTCCCTCCGGGATGAGCTCAAGGGAAAGGGTTACCATTTCTACTCCAGCGGTGACACCGAGGTGATCCTCAAGGCGTGGCACGCCTGGGGTGAGGCCTGTGTCGAGCGCCTGCACGGCATGTTCGCCTTCGTCGTGTGGGACCAGCACAACCGGACCCTGTTTCTGGCGCGTGACCGGTTGGGGATCAAACCGCTCTATTACGCCTCGGACAGGGAGCGGATCCGGTTCGCCTCGAATCCCCAGGCGCTGCTGGCCGGCGGGGGTATCGATACGGCTATCGACCCGGTGGGCCTGCATCATCAATTCACCCTTCACGCGGTGATCCCCGCGCCGAACACCCTATTGCGGGGGATCAGGAAACTGGCCCCCGCGCACTGCATGACCGTCAACCCGAACGGGCAGTCGGGGGAGCGCAGGTATTGGCGCCTTGAGGCATCCAGGCCGGAACGGCCGAAGGCCGATGGGGAGTGGTTGGAGTCGATCCATGAGATGCTGCGCTCGGCGGTGCAGAAGCGAAACGAGATCGCGGATGTACCCGTGGGGGTGCTGCTGTCGGGCGGTCTTGATTCAAGCCTGCTGGTGGCGCTGCTGGCAGAGTCCGGAATCTCGGACCTTAGGACCTTCTCCGTGGGTTTCGAAGACCACCCCGCGGAAAAGGGGAGCGAGTTCGAATATTCTGATCAGGTGGTGGAGCGCTATCGCACCCGGCACCGCAAGTTCATGATCCCCAACGACCAGGTGTTGGAACGCCTGCCGGAAGCGGTCGACGCCATGGCCGAACCCATGTTCGGCCAGGATGCCGTCGCCTTCTATCTGCTGGGCGAGCAGGTTTCGAAAGAGATCAAGGTGGTGCAGTCCGGGCAGGGTGCGGACGAGGTCTTCGGCGGTTATTTCTGGTACCCCAGGATGATGGCCGAAAGTGCAGGTACCCCGGTGGAAAGGTTTGCCAGGCACTATTTCGACCG
>JAHEHQ010000240.1 GCA_024644505.1 Gammaproteobacteria bacterium | reverse complement strand
CTACTGGTCCACGGCGGCCCTGACAAACCTGTTGGACAACGCCATCAAGTACACGCCTGAGGGCGGTCGCATTACCATCAGTCTCAACCACGAGGGGGACAATGCCGAGCTGACCCTGGGCGATACGGGTCCCGGCATCCCTATCGAGGCGCGTGAAAAGGTGTTCCAGCGCTTTTTTCGCCTCGACGAGAGCCGCTCGACCCCGGGTAACGGCCTGGGGCTGAGTCTGGTGGCAGCGGTCGCCCGGCTGCACCACATCGAATTATCCCTCGGAGACAATCATCCGGGCCTGAGGGTGGTCCTCCGACTGCGGTTGCAGGATGCGTAATCCCGCCCGGTCCGGTTACAAACGCTCCCGCTGATCCCGGATACTGAAACCCACCGGTGCCTCTTTGAGACCCCGGGAAAGTCCCAGCACCTTGAAGCGCTCACCCATTTCCGTGGGTAACGTGAGACGTTTGACCCCCTGCACCAGCTCCATGTGGCTCCGGACATTCTCGGGATTCGATTCGGAGATCAGCCGGTCCAGACCGCATCCCATGAGAAAGAATGCCTGGCTGGTATAACCGCAGACGTTCAGGCCGCTTTTCAGCGCCGCCGCGGCAACCCTGGTGAAATCCACATGGGCGGTGATGTCCTGAAGCCCGGGCATCAGCATCGGATCGGGATGGGCCCGATGGCGATAGTGGCACATCAGGGTACCCCGGGACCGCCGGGGGTGGTAATACTCGCCCCTGGTGTAACCGTAGTCGATCAACAGGATCAGGCCGGCCTGAACCCGCTGAGCCAGAGCCCGCACCCAGGGTGCGGCCCGCAGATTTATCTCCGATTCGTAATCGTCAAGTCCGCCTCCGTCACTTGCAAGCAGGTGTCGCACCGCCGATTCCAGGGGATCCGAGCAAGGTCCCCAGGAGGGCACAACCCCCTGTCCCTCCCCCAGCCGGACATGCTGTTCCAGAATCCTGTCGCCCTCGATCCTGAACCGGTGCACAGGCATGGCATCCAGCAGTTCGTTGGCGATGACCACCCCCCGAAATCCGGCATCTGGCAGACGATCCAGCCAGTGCACCCGATCCACCAATTCGGGCAATTCCTTCTGCAATGTCCGAGCCTGGCGGTCCCTGAGCTCGGCACTCACCTCCAGGATAAAATAACGCTCCGGCAGCTGCCCGAGACGATCCAGTTCCCTGAGCATATCCACCGCAAGCCTGCCCGAGCCCGCACCGAACTCCAGGAGATCACCACCCCGGAGTTCTGCAAGGACCTGCCGACATTGCCGGGACAGGCAACGGGCGAACACAGGGGACACCTCGGGCGCGGTGACGAAATCCCCGGATTCGCCAAACTTGCGGAGACCCCCGCTGTAATAGCCGAGCCCGGGCGCATAGAGACAGAGCTCCATGTAACGGTCGAAAGGCAACCGCCCGCCGGACTGCGCTATCTCCTTTACGATCTGTCCCGTCAGTTTCCGGCTGTGGTCAAGCGCATCCGGATCCGGCAGCGGCAGTGAATCGGGCAGCTTCTGTCGCCCCGGCAAATGGGAATGACCTGGCATAAAATTTTTAAAAACCGTTTTTTAGGGTTAAATTGGACGGGGTCCAATCCCATCAAGTGCTGCATCATACCAAGGCGGGAGCCATCAAGTGACGGAAGATACTGACACCGCAATCCGAAAAACAGCCCTGATAACGGGTGCCGCGCAGCGCATAGGTGCGGAGATCGCACGGGTGCTGCACGAAAACGGCATGGACCTGCTGCTGCACTATCGAACATCCCGGACTGCGGCCGAGGCCCTGCAGCGGGAGCTTGAAGGCAGGCGGGCAGATTCGGTCAGGCTGGTTCAGGCAGACCTGCTCAATACGACGGAACTGCCGGTGCTGATCCGGGAGGCGGCTGACTGGCGGGGGCGGCTCGATCTGCTGGTCAACAACGCCTCGGCGTTTTATCCCACGCCCATCGCTGACGCCACCGAATCACAGTGGGAGGAGCTGATGGGCAGCAACCTCAGGGCGCCCTTTTTTCTCGCCCAGGCTGCCGCCCCCCTGCTGCGCAGCAGTGGAGGGGCCATCATCAATCTGGTGGATATCCATGCGGAGCGCCCGTTGAAATCCTATCCCATCTATTCCATGGCCAAGGCCGGAAATGCCATGATGGTGAAATCCCTGGCACGGGAACTGGGACCGGAGGTCAGGGTCAACGGCGTCGCCCCCGGGGCAATCCTCTGGCCGGAAGAAGGTTTATCGGAAGAGGCCCAAACCAATATCCTGACCCGTATACCCCTGGAGCGCCCCGGCACCCCCGAAGACATCGCCCGCACCGTCCTGTTCCTGGCCGGAGATGCCGATTACATCACCGGTCAGATCATAGCCGTGGACGGCGGTCGCTCTGTTCAGCAATAGGGCTGAGTCGTCAGTTCAGATCCAGCTCTACGGGATTCAGGGTTTGCCGGGTCTTGTCGAAGGCGGCCCAAAGTTCGCCGTAGGTGCGCCCCGTCAGGGGATGCACCTCGTCCCGCGCCACCTCGGCCAGCGGCTTCAAAACGAAGGCATAGCGGGTAATTTCGTCTCTCGGCAGCGCCACCCGGCCGGACTGCAGAGGGAGATCGCCGTAGGTCAGCAAGTCTATGTCGATAGTCCTGGGCGAATTCTTGTTCATGTCATCCCTGACTCTTCCCTGCCTGTCTTCGACGCCGCGCAGCCGTTCCATGAGTTGTGATGCGGCCAATTCCGTATCCAGGCCAACGACCATGTTTAAAAACGGGTCGCCATCAAAGCCTACCGCCTCCCCTGAATAGACGCTGGAGAGCACCAGGGGGCCGAACATCCGCCTCAGGTTCCCGACCGCCGATCTTATATTGGATTCGGGATCTATATTGCTGCCAAGACTCAACCAGACCCTCATCGGGCACTTCCCTTCCGTCCGCGGAACCCGTCAGGAGAGGTTACCGGTCGCATGGTTGCCACGTTCGATGATGACACCCACGTCCCTGGCGGCGCTTACGGCACCAATCTTGTTCAGGGTGAGACGCAGCCACTCCACCTCGAATTCATCCAGAATAATACCGGCGCATCGCTCGGCCAGCGTCTCCACCAGCTTGAATTCGCTTGCCTCTATAAACGCCACCAGACGCTTGGCAACCGCCTTGTAGTTGACGGCATCCCCGATATCCTCGGAAGCGGCCGCACGCCGCACATCGGTACTCATCTCCAGGTCAAGAATAACGGACTGCCTGATCTCCCGTTCCCAGTCATAGATGCCTATGACGGTCTCGGCCTTCAGTCCCCGCAGAAATACAATGTCCATCTGGTATACGCGATCTCGTTTCTTCAGGAATTACCTGGGTTCATGGTAAATCATGCCGGCGCAATAACAAACATCCTTGACCTTTGTCCGGGACAGCGGCCAGAATCCGCAAACTGCTGTTACTTTGTGAGCCTGCAACCGACATGCTGGATTTTCTTCTCATCCCCATCGCCTACCTGCTCGGTTCCATCTCCAGCGCGATCATCGTCTGTCGGCTGATGGGGTTGCCTGACCCGCGCACCCAGGGATCGAACAATCCTGGCGCCACCAATGTGCTGCGCATCGGGGGGAAAAAGGCCGCGGCATTGACCCTGATCGGGGACTCCCTGAAAGGATTTCTGCCGGTGCTGGCCGCCAATCTCCTGGGCGCTTCGGCACTGGTGCTTGCCGCAACCGGCCTGGCGGCCTTCCTCGGTCACCTCTACCCGCTGTTCTTCGGCTTCAAGGGCGGCAAGGGGGTTGCCACCGCCTTGGGCGTGCAGTTCGGACTGGGGTGGCAGATCGGCGGGCCGGTGGCACTGATCTGGTTGTTCGTGGCCAAGGTACTCCACTTCTCATCCCTGGCCGCACTGGTATCCATGGCGCTGGCCCCGCTGGTTGTCTGGTATTTTTCGGGGTCCCGGGAACTGCTGATCATGCAGGTGGCAATCAGCATCATCCTGTTCTGGCGACACCGCAGCAATATCCGCAATTTGATTGAAGGCTCGGAGGGCAGCATCCGGGACGAGCAGGGACCGGGATAGTTCAAATTACGGGCAGTTCATCCATCGGCCAGCGGGGTCTGGCGCCGAATGTCAGCCCATCCGCCTGACCTGCCTTGAGACGCTGCCAACCCGCATAGGCGATCATGGCGCCGTTGTCGGTGCAAAACTCCGCCCTGGGGTAGAACGCCCTGCCCCCCTCGTTTTCCATGACCTCCTTGATGCGCGCCCGCAGACGCCGGTTCGCGCTCACACCCCCGGCCAGCACCAGGGTCTCGTAGCCGGTCTCCCGCACCGCCCTGCGGCACTTGATCACCAGGGTATCCACCACCGCATCCTCGAAGGCACGGGCAATGTCCGCCTTTAGCTGCGGCAGGCCGGCTTGGGGTACCGCCCTGGACTCCTTTCGATAGGTGTTGAGGGCAAAGGTCTTCAGGCCGCTGAAACTGAAATCCAACCCGGGGCGGTCGGTCATGGGCCGGGGAAACCGGAACCGGGACGGGTCGCCCTCACAGGCCAACCTGGCCAGTTCCGGGCCACCCGGGTAGGGCAGATCCATCATCTTCGCGGTCTTGTCAAAGGCCTCGCCGGCGGCGTCGTCCACCGATTCCCCCAGCATCCGGTAACGGCCAACGGCACCCACTTCCACCAACTGGGTATGCCCGCCGGAGACCAGCAACGCCACGAAGGGAAAA
>JAHEHQ010000239.1 GCA_024644505.1 Gammaproteobacteria bacterium | reverse complement strand
AAAAATGGTTTCCTTGTCGCCCGGCAGGACAAGGATCATATTATCGCCTTTCCCGGTTGAACCAAGCATAAATCCCGGTGCGACCGCGGTGAGCTCACTTATCCACCAGTCCAGAAACGCATTGATGCTCGACTTGAACTCTCCGGAACCCATACCGGTCAAAGACAGTTTCATTCTTGCTCCAGTTCCGGTTCCCTGGTCCCGGTTCTGGAGTCCAGTACGAAGTAGGGTTTCTCATAAGTACCGTCAGTGATCCAGATGGTCAGTTCCCGGGCATACGCTGCCCTCGAAGATGAGGTGGCAATGCCCTTGACGGAAAAAATAGGGCCGGTTTCGAGAGATATCCAATTGTCCACCCCTGTGATACCCGGGAAGTCCTGACCGGCATCTTCATCGTTGTCACTTTCCCTCGCAGCGATGATCTCGTCGATCTCGGCTGTACTGACCTCGGGCAGTGCCTCCAGTACATTCCTGGGGGCCGATTGTGGATTAATCTGCTCGTTGAATCCATGCACGGTTATATTCGGTTTGAGCCTGTTATAGAGTTCGGTATCAATTCCAATAACCTGTTGAAGTTCGTCGGTGCTGACAAAGGGTTTGTTGGACGGGACGGCTTTCAGGCCAGCCTCTTCGTACTCCGCCAATTCGGCCCCGTTGAGACGCCGGAGATCATTATCATCCCGCCAGTCGGCTATCGCATCCAGGATACCCGATGCCTGGGAATCTTCGACACCGGCAATCTGCAATAGATTGAGCAGCAGTTCATCCGGAGCCTGGTTGAGATCCACCTTTCCGCGTTCGTCCTGAATGGCGTAAGAGAGTTGCCGACCATCGAAAAGAAATCCCTTGCTTACGCCGGAGACAAGTGATGGCAGGTCATCCTGATCAGATTTGAGCAATTCGTGGATTCCCATTTGCACGGCAGCTTCCGCAAGGTGCCTGTCCCGCATATCTTCCAGGAGGTTGTGAGCGATCTGAACTTCTGTACGCACGCTTCTCGAAAAACCCAGTGCCAATATGGACAGCAGTGAAACGAACCATAGCACCAATACCAGTGCCATACCTGTCTGTCTGTTGGTGCCCATTCAATTTGCCATCCTGCATAGTCCCCCAAGAGCAGGGGAAATACAGGCACTGTCTATATTGATCTCAATGGCCGTAACAATCTCAGGCCAGCCATCGAACCCGGCAGCTTCTTCCGACGACCCCAGACGCACCAGGGCGGGATATCCGTTTCCTGAGTCCCAATCGGATTGCCAGTCAGGTTCCTGTTCATCGGCCGGGCCGCCGAAAAAAGAAAAAGCGATGGGGGTTTCCGTCTCCAGCAGCACCGTGGTTCCCGCCTCCTCTGTTTCCTCGTTCGGGAATGATTCAGGGCTGAATGCCTCCCGGCTCATTCTCAGCTGATATCGTTCCTGAACCCGGGTGATGTTGAACTGCACTTCGTAAAGCCCCGCCTGGTCCGGATACGGAGGCAGAAATGCCGCAAAGCGGACGCTGTTTTCATTTCCCGCGAAAGCGAAAAGGCTCTCGGCATCCTTGTCCACTGTAACCGGAAACGCCCGGCCCAGGGTGTTTCTGAATATCCTGTGAATCGCCTGCAGGTTAGCGGTATCCGTGGCGTATTCTTCACTCCGGTCCCAGGCCCGGGTGCTAAAACGAAACCCCCCGATCAGGAGTGACAGTACGATACCGAACAGAACGATGGAAATGAGAACCTCGAGAAGTGTAAAACCCCGAACCCGGTTTCTTCGGTTCTGACGGTTCACTGGGCCGCTCCCACGCGAAGCGTCTTCAGTCTGATTTCGGATTTGCCGGCTCCCCGTTCCCAGTTTACGGTCATCGCCACGTCATAGAGTTCGTGGTTGGCCCCGTCGTCCCGGTCGGCATCCTCAACATGAGGTGATACCGTCAACTGCCAGTTGAATGCCCCCGATTCTCCCGCCAGTTCTCCGGGGGTCAGGGGTATCCCATTCCCAAGTCCGGCCAATTTGGATTCCGCCAGAATCAGTGCATGGGTCTGTTTTCTCACCGTATCGACAGCACGCAGATTGGTGGAGAATATCTGCAGGATGACCGCAAGCGACATGCTCAACAAGACAAACGAAACCAGGACCTCGATCAACGAAAAGCCGCGTTCTACCGATCCGTCACCGCCACTTTTCCGGAGATCCAGTTCACGGCTATCGAAAACTCCCGGGCGTCGGACGAAACAGAGATCTCACCCCCCGTTGACGAACCATCGGGAAAAAAGCGTATGCCTCCCTGGTCATCCGAGATCTGCTCCGACTGCGCGGTCTTTAGTCTCAAGTCCAGCCCTTGGGGCAATTCCCGGGCTTTACCCTCCGGGTGGGTCGTGAACTCGCGTTTTTGAACATCCAGCAGAAACACCTGTTCCTTGCTCCTGGAGACGGCTTCGCTCCGTACAAACCTGAGCCCGGAAACAATCTGTCGCACGCTGCTCTTTAACTCGGCGGTCGAGACGCCCTTGGAGAGATAGACGGGAACCAGGGAAACGGCGGCGACAAGCAGGGTAAGAGCGATCAGAAGCTCGATCAGTGAAAAGCCCCTGATGCCGGGGCTACAGGGAGACGTCGGCGCTTTCCCCTTCACCGCCTTCCGCATTGTCCGCCCCCAGAGAGAAGAGATCATAATCTCCGGACTCGCCTGGAAACTTGTAGTGAAACTCATTTCCCCATGGATCCTTCGGAATTTCAGTTTTTCGAAGATAGGGGCCTCTCCAGTTGCTGATGCTGTCTTTTCCGTCCACCAGCGCCGTTATTCCCTCATCTTCCGTGGGGTAGCGCCCCACATCCAGCAGGAACAGGTCCAGGGCCGCCGCTATCTGTTCTACCTGGAGCTTTGCCGTATCGGACTTGCCCCTGCCGAGATAGTTCACAACCTTGGGTCCGACGAGCCCCGCCAGAAGTCCGAGAATCACCAATACCACCAGTAATTCGATCAAGGTGAAGCCCGATCGGGCGGATCTGAGTTTTCTCAACACTGCGCTCCCCGTAACGACAATACAATAAGAAAGTTTAGGGTACTCGTGTAGGATTGTCCCCGACAATCTATGGGTTGTACAGGGGTTTGGTATAGGTGTTTCGACAGCAGATTTCGACAACAGGAGCCTGTTTTTGGGAGCCGTGCTGGGTCGACTTGACAGTAAAGCATGAGTTTTCTCCACGGGCAGCAGACACCCAAAGGTGAGAACGGTGTTTTGGATTTGAACAAAAACCCATTTCCAATACGGGGAAAAATGTTCTAATCTGCATGAGTGATCCAATATAACCCCGGATTGAGACACAGTTTTTTGGGACTGTTTCTCAAGTCGGAGAGATCCCCGGTCGAAAAGGATGCAACAGCCGGGGTTCCGGCGGGGACCGGGGGCGTTAAGCCAGGGGATAGAGTGACTCCAGGAATTAAAAGAAGGTTCAGGGCAGCCACACTGTGCTTTTTCTGCATGGGGCTGAGCTCCTGCAACACCACACCGCAAAAACAGCCGGCGGAAGACGGTGAGCCGGTGGATCCGCTGGCATCCTACTCGGTGATGTCCCAGATGCCGCCCGAGGTGACCTCCACTCTCGTCAACAGACCCCAGGGGGAAGTGGGGACGAGCGGGCAGGGGCTGGAGGGTCCGCTGACTTATATCGGAACCGGCGAGTTCGTGGCGCCGGGTCAGGAATCGTCATCCTCGCCTCCACTGGCTGGCGATGCCCTGGTACTGAATTTCGAGAATGCCGATCTGCGGGAAGTGGTGAGGACCATTCTGGGCGATTTTCTGCAGGTCAGCTACATATACGACCCGCGCGTGCAGGGTACGGTGAGCCTGCAGACGACCAAGCAGCTAAAGCCGGAGGCTGTGCTGGCGACGCTCGAGACGCTTTTGAGAATGAACGGTGCGGCGCTGGTGTGGGAAGGCAACCGGTATCGTATCCTGCCGGCGGACGAGGCGGCGGGTCAGCTGGTGCCGCAACTGGGCGAAAGTGACACACCCCTGCCCCCGGGTTACCGGGTGATCATCGTGCCCCTGCGTTACATATCCGCGGTGCAGATGGAGAAGCTGCTCGAACCCTTCGTGACAACAAAGACGGTCCTGCGGGTCGACGTGGAGCGCAACCTGCTTGTGGTGGCGGGAACATCCGTGGAGCTGGCTGCATTGACAGAGACGATCCAGACCTTCGATGTGGACTGGCTGGCGGGAATGTCCGTGGGGCTTTACCCGCTGGAGCAGGTGACGCCGGAGACCATGCTGCCTGAACTGGAAGTAGTATTCGGCAATGATGCAGAGGGGCCGCTGGCGGGGCTTGTGCGTTTCGAGCCGGTAAAGCGCCTGAATGCGCTGCTGGTGATCACACCCCAGGCCTCGTATCTGAAGCGGGCAGAGACGTGGATTCGGCGGCTTGACCGCAGTTCGAGTGCCGAGCAGAGCCTCTATGTCTATTATCTGCAGAACGGCAAGGCAGCGGAGGTGGCCGGTATCCTCGCGGAGATCTTCAGCGGCGATAAACTCAGTCGCGAGCGCGAGGTGCAACTGGCACCGGGCCGTCAACCGGTGGAACTGGCATCAAGGCCTCCGAAGCCTCCGGGGGCGCCGGCACCAGGGGCAGCGGCACCGGGTGGTCGGGCGGTGCGCACCAGTGAGAGCCTGGCGTTGATCACCAGCAGCGACATCCGGGTGATTGCCGACGAGGTCAACAACGC
>JAHEHQ010000238.1 GCA_024644505.1 Gammaproteobacteria bacterium | reverse complement strand
CTCGAGGTCGGTCCCATGGGCCGCCTGCTGGTACTGCTGGATGCGTCAAAGGACAAAGACGACCGCTGTGACGGCATTACCGCACTGAATCTGGCGGTCGACTTTGAGATGCTGGGTGCGTTGGGGATGCCGTTCGGGGCCTCGGTGGCGAACCAATATGGCGATTCGATCGATACCGAACGGGCTACCCTGGCTGAGTCGGTGTTGCCGGTCGATACACTGCCTGGCGACGATGCGGTAAACCTGAGCATCGTCAGGCTGGACGATCTGGGTGCAGAGATTCGCCTTGAGAACAAAGACGTCTCGAAGGGCAAGATCGGTACTGAGTATCAGTTCGATGCCCAGCTTTCCGACGGTCAGCAGCCCCGGTCCTTGAGCAGCGGCCCGATTCACACCAGTTGCTCCAGGCCCATCGCTGAAGGTGCCATATTCGGTGATTTCACGATCACCCGGCTGGAACTGGTGGATAAGGTGGATAGCGGCCCCGGAGGCAGCACGAAACCTTCACTTGCCGTACAAAGGGACTACCTGGAGGCACGGCTGGCCGAGTCTGGTCGATCCTACGAGATCGTGACCGATCGGCATGCCTTCATGGAAGCCCTCTACGGCGGCGGATTCAGCCAGTATCTGTTGGCCGCCGAGAAGATCAAGCTCGACAAGGACGTGCAGAAAGTGCTGCGGGAGTCGGTATTCAACGGCTCGGGCCTCATGGTAGCCGGGGGTCATGACCACCGCAACGCCGGTCTGGACGAAGTCCTGGGCATCAAACAGAAGGGTAAACGCTCTCACGCACCGGGAGTCACGCTGGACAGCTCCGAACTGCACCAAGCCACCCAGGTGGACTTTCTGTTCAAAGACCATACCCGAATGGCTGAGCTCAAAGGCGCCCAAGCCGTGGGCTACTACCGGGACGATCATGGTGCTTCCACCGACGCACCGGCGCTTACCCTTTATGACTATGGAGACGGGCGGGCCGTCTATGTCGGTTTCGATCTGCTGCTCGAGGCCGCGGCAGCGGGGACGGCGGTTGAACTGTTTGCTGAACTGCTCAACCGCGGTTTGGATTACAGTCATCCCGAAACAACGACACTGGTACCAGGCGGCATTGTGCCAGTGCACCTGCAGCTCATCAATCGGGGTATTACCGTCGACGGCCGGGTACGGCTGAGTCTGCCGGAGGGCATGAGTGTCGTCGACTCGAGCGACCTGCCGCCATTGGCGGAAGATACACTGATCGGCGATTTCCACCTGGCGGAGGCCCGGACCCTCGGATTCGACATCTGGTTGAGCCTGCCCCATGAGGACCGCTCCCTGTGGCTGGAGACACTCATTCAGACGGGCATAGCGCCGGATCTGATCGACTATACGCAATTGACTCTCGGCCTCGCACCGGCGTATCTGCCGGGCCTGGAGGAAGCCAGGGCGGCCATGGAGAGCGACCCCGATACCTACCAAGATCCGCTGAAGTATCTGGGAAAGGTGGAAAAGGTGATTAATGAGCACGACTACAAAAAGGCCCTCAAATACCTGCTCAAGGTCACCGAGAAGCTTGCAAAGATCGATGCCCCGGATACCTCGGAAATCCGTCACTGGCTCGACAATGCGATTCGTGACATTGCGCCCCTGACACTGGAATAGGTTTAGGGCCGAATCCCCGAACAAAAACGAATAACTGAATGGACGTGGGCTGCATTACGCCCCCAGGAAGAGTGGAATATCATGGAAACTGCAATCCCCCGCACCCGGACAACCGCCGCCCCGATCGAGCAGCTGCGCCGGAGCCCTCATTTTCTGCGCGGCGCTGCTGCCATGGTGACGGTTGCCTTTACCATGCTGATCCTCACCCCTACCGTCGTGGTGGCGCAAAACGAAATCGACAATCAGCAGCAGGCAGCGGCGCTTACCGCAAGCGACGAGGCGGAAATGGCCCAGACGCTGCAAAAGATCGAAGAACGGCTCGCACGGCTTGCCGAAAAGCTGGACAAGCAGCTGGATGCCGTGGAGGACGAACAGGACCTGGATCGGCTGCGCCGGAAAGTGGAAGCACTGGATGTAAAGATCCAGGCGAAATTCGATCAGATCGCCGAACGGCTGCAGACGAAGAATCTCCCTCAAGTCATACTGGATCGCCATGAGGCGATGGTCGAGGTCTATCGCAGCGAGCTGGCACGCCTGCTGGAGAACCTGGATGCCGTTGAATTGGCGCCGGATGTGGGTATGCGTAAGGAGAAACTGGACAGGGCACGGGAACACCTGCGAGGCAAGAAGCACAAGCGCGCCCAGCAGCCCTTCGATCCCAACAACCTGCCCAACAAGAGCCGCAAGGCCGATCCGAACAACAAACCCAGGCGGAAAAAGGCCGAGTTCCAGAGCGCCGGCCTGTACGATATGCCCTTTGTACAGCTGGCTGCGCTGGGAAGTTTCAGCTTCGACCTGCTGCCTGATGCCAGTGATCCGGCCTTCCTTGCTGAAACAGATGAAGTTCGTCTAACCCAATCGGTCAGAGATAAGGCGGCCGAACTGGAACACGACCCGGTAGAGATACACCACTGGGTGAGAAACAATATCGAATGGCTGCCCACCTGGGGCGCGGTGCAGGACTCAGAACTTACCCTGGCCGCCAGGCGCGGCAATGCCATGGATATCGCCAGCCTGACCATTGCCCTGCTGCGGGCCTCGGGTATTCCGGCCCGATACGTTCACGGCACCATCGAAGTGCCGGAGGCCCGCTTCCGCAACTGGGCGGGGAACTTCAGTGATATCGATGCCGCCGCGAACTTCGCCGCCTCCGGCGGCATCCCGACCGGCACGGCTACAGCCGGCGGCGTCATCAGCGATGTGCGGCTGGAGCATGTCTGGGTGGAAGCCGCCATCGACTATCACCCCTCCCGTGGGGCAGTCAATCGCGCTGCCGACAGCTGGGTGCAGATGGATCCAAGCTACAAGCAGTATGAGTATCTGCAGGGTCTCGATGTGATTGGCATCAGCGGTATCGATCACCAACAATTGGCACAGTCATTCGTTGATTCGGGTAGCTTCAATGAATCCGAAGGCTGGGTAACCGGCTTTGATACTTCAATAATGGAAAATGCCCAGACTCAGGCTCAGCAGGCCCTGGAAGCACATATCACCAATAACATGACCGACCCCGTTATGGGGGATGTGATCGGCGGCAGAAAAACCATTGTCAAAGAGTATCCCGTCCTGCCCTCCAGCCTGTCCAACCTCATCATCGTCGAAGGGGTGCGTTACGACAAACTGCCGGGGCAACTGCAGCAGAAGGTAACTTACCGCTTGGGTCGCGATCAACTGGGGCAGCCGGTCAGCCCCCTGACCTTTCCCTGGTCGAGGCTAAACAACCGCAAGGTCACCCTTTCATTCAGACCAGCTTCGGAGGCCGATGAACAGGCGCTCGGAGCGCTGCTGCCCGAGGGTGACATCACCGATATCAGCCAGATGCCTTCGAGCATACCCGCTTATCTGGTTTATGTGGTGCCGGAGCTCAAAATCGAGAGTCAGGTTGTAGCCACCGGCAACGCCATGCGCCTGGGTGAAGACCTGGACTTCAAAACCCAGGTGAAGTTTGCCGGACGCAACAGCCTCCCGCCATACACCTACAAGGTAGTAGCCGGTTCTTATCTGTCAGTGAACGTGGTGGCCGGTAGCATTTCCCCGGAAAAGCTCCGTAAGCTGCAGTTCCAACTGGAACGGACCCGGATCACCCTGGAGAATGCCGACCAGACTCAGATTGCGGCCCTCACCAGAGAAGACCTGCTGGGCGACATCTTCCATGCCGGAACCTTGGGCTACTATGCCCAGTATCTGGCCTTGAGTTATGTTGCCGGCCTCGCTCAGGGGGCGCACCAAAGCCTGGCGGCGGGCACCGGCACCCTCGGCTACGAACCGGAAGTCGCCTATTTCTTCGGGCTTCCCCGCGCCATCCAACCTGGGGGCATTGCATTGGACATACCCCTGGAAACGGTGGCAGCGGTCAATGACGGCGCCTGGGAAAAGAGAAAACAGTTCATCCTGCAGACCGGATCACTCTCCTCCGCCCTTGAACATGCGGTACCCGAGCAGATGTTTGCATCACTGGATCCCAATGACCCGAGGCCCGATGCCATCAGCGCCGTCAAAGCCCTGCAAAAAGCCAATGCGTCAGAACAACGAATCTATCACATTACTCAGCTAAACAAAGACGATGTCCTGCCGAGTATTCATCACGACAGCGGTACGATGGCGGAGATCCGATCAGCACTTGCCGTAGGTAAGGAGGTAATCACCCATACCGATGCGGTTTCGGTACCAGGATGGCGTGGGGCCGGGTATATTATTCTGGATCCTGAGACGGGGGATGGGGCTTATAAGATCTCTGGTGGGAAAAATGGCGCATTTCTGCTATTTGGCGGAGCCGTCCTAATAATTCTGGGACTTTATCTTATACCGTTAATATCGAGTTTAGTACCGTTTCTCATCCTTACTGGTGGACTACATGCCTTCATTAGTGGAGCCATCGAAAATCTAGAACTTTTTGATTGGCGGGAAGCGTTGAATGCAGCTGGGGTAACATTGGCTATTGTAGGACTATTTGCACTAACTCCTATTGTTACTTTAACAGCGGGAGCAAGTTTGTTTGCAGGAGTACTGGGTGGACTTATAGGAATATTTTCTTATTTCTCTAGATTTTTGTAGATGGTAAAAAATAATGAA
>JAHEHQ010000237.1 GCA_024644505.1 Gammaproteobacteria bacterium | reverse complement strand
CATGACGGGGGCGAACAGCGACGTCAATCCCAACAAAACCATGACAGTGGCCGCCGTGACATCCACACTCACTATTTCGAATACAAAAAGGTAGATGGTCAGGACCAGAATGGCGCTCACCCAGGCAATTTCCACAGTGGGTACCACGCCGGCCAAATACCATGCCAAAGCGGCAAATAAAATGGCTGAGACAAGCTTTTTCGCAAGCACTCCTGCTTTCTTACTCATTGTCGATATTCACTTCATTAAGACGTTGCCGGCCGGTCTTACGCCCCCTCCGTTTTCCAATTGCATTCCGCGTTCCTAATGCGCAACAAAAATTTCTACAGGGTGTTTGATAATCCGTAATCGGTAATATTATCTACTTTTACTATGTAAATATCTATTCGTGTCTCCTGTCATTTATGGCGCCCGGATTGGGATAGAATCTGCTTGATGGGCTTAACTGATTGATATTGAGGATGAAATATTTTTCCAGTTATACACTGGAGAGTGCCTTCCCGGGCGCTGAGGGATCAAGGGCGCCGATGCTGTGGTTTTGCCCGGGAATCCTTGGTCTGGTGCCGGGCATGTCTAGTGGGCTGAGCGTTACATTATTATCCGCGCGGCCCACCAGATACGGGATTTGTTCCGGTTCCTCTTCCCCTGCCGGATCTTTTTGCCGGGGGCTTGCGCCGGTTCTGTCCTTCGGGCTGTTGCCGGCCCCGGGGGCCCTGGTTGTTGTTCCGCCCATTACGTATGGGTTCCGCCTTGATATTAGGGTCGGGGTCATAACCCGGCAATACAGTTCTGGGGATCTCACGCTTCAGCAAACGCTCAATATCCCTCAGCAGCTTGTGTTCATCCACGCACACAAGGGAGATAGCTTCTCCCTCATTTCCAGCTCGGCCGGTGCGGCCGATTCGGTGTACGTAATCTTCCGATACGTTGGGCAGTTCATAGTTCACGACGTGAGGCAACTGGTCGATGTCCAGCCCGCGGGCTGCGATATCGGTGGCTACCAGTACCCGCACCTTACCGCTCTTGAAACCTGCTAAAGCACGGGTTCGCGCACCCTGGCTCTTGTTTCCGTGTATTGCGGCGGAGACCAATCCGTCCTTTTCCAACTGCTGGGCCAATCGGTTTGCGCCGTGTTTGGTGCGGGTGAAAACCAGTACCTGCTGCCAGTCGTGCGAGCCGATCATGTGGCTCAACAACTCCCGCTTGCGGCTTTTGTCCACCGGATACACTATCTGTCTGATACGGTCAGCGGTCTTGTTGCGGCGGGCCACTTCAATTAATTCGGGTTGATTGAGCAGGCGATGGGCAAGTTTCTTGATTTCGTCGGAAAAGGTTGCCGAAAACAGCAGGTTCTGTCGTTCGCTGTTTCCGGGAAGCAGGGCCAGAACCCGGCGGATATCGTGGATAAAGCCCATATCCAGCATTCGATCGGCCTCGTCCAGTACCAGAATCTCGATCTGCGACAGATCCAGGGTTTTCTGGCCGACGTGATCCAGCAGTCTGCCCGGTGTGGCAACCAGGATGTCGACACCCTGCCGCAGCCTCTCGATCTGGGGATTGATTTTTACCCCACCGAATACCACCGTCGAACTGAGAGGCATGTGCCGGCCGTAGGTTTCGACACTCTCTGCCACCTGGGCTGCCAGTTCCCTGGTGGGGGTAAGCACCAGGGCGCGAACCGGTCGCCGGCCTTTCCTGGCGGGTTTCGTACACAATCGCTGCAACAGGGGCAGGGTGAAGCCGGCCGTCTTTCCGGTGCCGGTCTGCGCGCAAGCCATAATATCCTTGCCTGCCAGAATGGCCGGGATGGTTTTTTTCTGAATCGGGGTGGGTTGGGTATAGCCCTGTTCGCCAACGGCGCGCAGGAGTTCGGCCGACAGGCCGAGAACATCAAATGACATTGGGACAGTTACTCCGGTCATGCCCTCCGCGCAGCAGCATCTGCTGGCCGGAGCCGGTCTGGGCTGGGAAAGGGAATTTGTTACGTTAGGCGGGGGCCCGGGTTACCAGGGCGCGAACGACTCAAACGTTTTCCGATAAATCTCGGATAGCAAAGGATGCAACCGGTCAGGCATCCGAAGGCGGAGAAGCATACCAGATTTTCAACGGGCGGTCCGGTTTTTTCTTTTCTTTGGTCCCTGGCCTTTCTGTTGCCCTCTGGCGGATTGCTCCGGCCGCGAGATGTCGAGGCGTTGACCGCACACCCAGGCCTTTCGGAGATCCCTGAATATCTCCTCCGGCATGCCCCGGGGCAGATCGACCAGACTGAACTCGCTGTGGATATCGATATGCCCGATATGCCCGGCATCCAACCCCGCCACATTGGCAATGGCGCCAACGATATTGCCGGGTTTGACTTTGTGCTGGTGTCCCACTTCGACGCGAAAACGCTCCATACCCTTGGGCAGTCGGGTCTGTGCTTTACCCTGGGGCGCATCCCCTTTTTTGGGATGCCGTTTCGCCACGGGTTCTTTGCGGCGGGCTTTCTCTTTGTCCGCTTCCAGCAGCAAGGGCCGGTCGCCGATGGACATCTTTGCAAGGGCGGCGGCGATCTCCAGTGCCGGCACATCATGCTCCTGCTGGTATTGCTCCAACAGACCCTGCATGAAGTCCAGATCCCCCGACGCCAGCGTATCGCTGATACTTTGTTTGAAACCGGAGATACGCTTGTTGTTGACCATTTCGGTAGAGGGAAGCACCAGCGGCTCGATCTTCTGCCGCGTCGCCTTCTCGATGGCCTTGAGCATGCGGCGTTCTCTCGGTGCGACGAACAGGATGGCATCACCCTGACGGCCCGCCCGGCCGGTGCGTCCGATGCGGTGGATATATGCCTCGGTGTCATAGGGGATGTCGTAGTTGATGACATGACTGATGCGTTCGACATCCAGCCCTCGCGCTGCCACATCGGTGGCAACCAGTATATCCAGAGATCCCTGTTTCAATCGTTCGACCATCTGTTCCCGAAGATTCTGTGCCATGTCGCCGTTCAGTGCCGCGGCGGAGTAACCCCTTGCTTCAAGCCGTTCGGCCAGTTCCGTCGTAGCTGTCTTCGTGCGCACGAACATGAGAAGGGCACGAAAAGGCTCCACCTCCAGGATTCTGGTCAATGCGTCCAGTTTGTGCATGCCGCTGACCAGCCAGTAACGTTGACGGATGGTATCTGCGGTCGCGGTGCGTGCCTCGATGGCAATCTGCCGCGGCTCCTGCAGATGACGCTGGGCGATCTTCTGGATCTCTTTGGGCATGGTCGCCGAAAAAAGCGCCATCTGGCGTCGTTCCGGCGTCTGATCAAGGATCCATTCGACATCGTCGATGAAACCCATCCGCAGCATCTCGTCCGCTTCATCCAGCACCAGGGCCTTCAGGGTGTCCAGCCTGAGGTTGCCCTTGCGCATATGATCCATGATGCGGCCCGGGGTACCGACCACGACATGAACGCCCCGTCTCAGCTGCCGTATCTGCCCCGAATAACCCTGACCGCCATAAATCGGTAATACGTGAAAGCCCTTGATATGGGAGGCGTAACGCTGAAATGCCTCAGCCACCTGTATCGCCAGTTCGCGCGTCGGGGTCAACACCATCACCTGCACTTCCTGGCGATCGATTTCGAGATGTGAGAGCAGCGGCAATGCAAATGCAGCTGTCTTCCCGGTACCGGTGGGGGCATGACCCAGCAGATCCTTTCCCTCCAGAAGGCAGGGAATGGTCTGAGCCTGGATCGGGGTCGGGGTCTCGTAACCGACTTCATCGAGCGAAGAGAGCAGGGCTGCGGGCAGATTCAGCTGACTAAAACTGCTTATGGTATTGGGCATCAGGGATTCCGGAGGAGGAACAAAGCAACGCGTTTTCGCTGTGAGGCGGGGGTGCTTAGTATAGTGCCTTTGCTATGTTTTCAGAAGTCTTTATCCCCCGTCTATTGCCGCCACGCCCCTATTTCGTCAACAATCCGGAGCATGGATGACGCAGAACGCGACAAGAAGATTCTCCAGTGGCAGAGAAAAGCCCGGCTTGCGGCAAAAAAGGGGAAAAGCCGTAATCTCTACATAATCACGCTGAACCCGGAAGTGCTCTGGTGCAGGGACTTTCGCCAGGAGAATCCCGGTTACATCGAAGGCATGCCCTGCCTGTATGTGGGGCTCACCATCCATGAACCGGGAGACCGGTTCGAGCAGCACCGCACGGGTTACAGAAGCAGCAAGTATCCACGTAAATACGGTGTTGAACTTGCACAAGATCTTATCGTGGGCTTTGGCGGGGAAGGACTTACCGATGAAAAGAAGGAACAGGCGCTGGCAGACTGGCTGCGAAATCAGGGTTGTGCGGTGTGGCAAAACTAGCCGGGCCTGAATTGGCGATTGAATTTACCGAAAACGCGGGATTCAAGGTTCCCGCTCATGTAGGGATAGTTTAATTTTATTGGCCAATATACCGTAATTTCTGTTAAGAATGGCAGGATAGACTACCCTAGAAATTACCGGAGAATTGTCATGCTGAAGAGAGCTTCTTTACTGATTTCCCTGATGGCCGCATCGGCTGTCGCTTATGCCGCCCCTGTATTCATGTCGAACGAGTGGGCCGAGCAGGCCTGCAGTGCCTGGAACGAAGACGAAGAACTTACACAGGGCCTGGGTGGGAAATGGATCGAAAATGATGCCGGACGCGGATACAAGGTAATCCAGATCTATCGCAGCGACTGCGAGGGTGAGAAAAAGGTC
>JAHEHQ010000017.1:6100-15241 GCA_024644505.1 Gammaproteobacteria bacterium | reverse complement strand
TGGTCCGGCACAGTTCATCAAAATGGGCCTGGATCGCCTGCTTCAACTCAGCGTCCTGCGTGTGCTTGTAATCTTTCAGATCCGCATAGATCTCCCAGATCTGGGTATGCACCCAGTTGAGTTCTTTGGTGTGTCTGGGGTTCAGCGGAAGCAGGCGCTGAAAGACCCGCTCGGCATGAACCCAACACAGGGCGTGCAGCAGGATATTAAACTGCCCGGCATCGTCACTGATGATGACCAGATCCGGCGGAAAGCCGCAGGCGAACAAGGTGCCCAGCAGCGCCCCCTCGGTGGCGATACGGATATGCCGTTTGTTGCGGATCCTGAGTTGTCTTAGATGTTGTTTCCAGGCCACCTCATCATCAAAGGTTTGTCCTTGGCCCTGTCCGATCGCCAGCAACGGCCCCTGCGGCAGCCGCTCTGCTTTCATATAGTCGAGGGCCGCGGTATTGATCGTGTAATCCACCGCCGCGCCTCGGAGTAGCTTCAGAAAGTTGATCCGGCTCTTGGACCGGGTGCTGGAAAACCAGGCGAAAGCCGGATTGCCGATATGGGTGCAGTAACCATTCTTTCCCTCGTGTCGGCTGCCGGTGTCATCCACCTGGATATAATCGCTGTGGTTGATCCCCGCGCTCAGCAGCGCATCCTTTTCTGCATGAAAGGGATCGTTTTGTTCGGTGAGGATGCGACTGATTTGTCCGCTGGAGATAGCGATCCCCCATTCGGTCAGCTGCTGCAAGATCAGCGGCTGGGTAACCCGCTGATGGTAATACTGATAGAGGATGTGGCTTTTCAGGGTGATGCCGAAGTGACTGTCTCGTAACGCGTCAGGGAGGACGCCTGTCAGGGTCTTTCCCTCGGGTGTTCGATAGCGCGCGAGACGGTAACGGGTGTTATGGGGCTGGATCAGCAGTTCCTGGATGGTGTAGTCCTCATACCCCAACAGCCGTGACCCCTCAGGCAGACCTTCCGGTTTGATGATGCACGTGTGATGGATGGTCAGCTTCTTCTTGCGTTTACCCGGCCTGGTGGTTTTTCCCTTTGCCTGATTTCCTCCCCCTGGATCGGAATGATCTGAATCATTGGGATCATCATCGTCATCTTTGGGCAATGTGCTGGGCCGGATGGTGGGTTTCTTCGGTAGCTTCTTGAGCCGCGCTATCTCGGCCTTCAGGGCCTCTATCTGCACTTGTTGTTGCTGCAGGGTCTGCTGCAGCTGCTCGTTGGATGAGCGCAATCGATCGATCTGTAACTGGAGTTGTTCGATGGTGCGCTGCTGGCTGTCGATCACCACCTGTTGCTGCTCGACGAGGGTCATCAGCAAACGCACCGTGGGGGTCTGTTCTGCCTCAGGAATAGACGGCAGAATACCTTTTTTCAGAAAGTGCACCATCTTCAGACCTCTCCCCATGGTGCTATGAGCGCAGCGCGAAATCGGCGCTGCAAGGGGTAGAGCCAGACCGACTTGACCGGCACCCTGGGATCCCCGCTGCTGTGGTTGCGGGACCGGCCGGTGGTCTGGCCGACACGGATCCAGTTGTCTGCCCGGTAGCAGGTCCCGGCAAAACGCCGCTGTTCGATGAAGCTCTCCAGTAACAGGATCGGGTGACCGTATTTTTCCTGCCAATCGGTAGAGATACGCCGGCGGGTGAGCGCCAACAGATGGCTGGCCAGATGTGAAATGCGTACCCAGGGCAGGATCAGAAAGCGCATGTTATTGGCGATCCGCGACAGGCCCCGTTTGCGGGCCGCATTGTCCCAACCGATGAATCGGTCCCGGTCGGCAACCCGCCAGGCGGCGGCGCCATACAGCATGCATCCCAGCAGGCCGCCCTGACGATCATGGATCAGATACTGGAGGTTCTCGCCGACCGGGCCGGTATAGCCCAGATAGTGGTACTGCTGTAAAAGTCCACGAAACCGGCGTGCATCCTCTGGGCTTTCTACGCGCTGAATCCGGATCGGCTGCAGGTCAGATAATCGGCCCTTAATCAGAGTTCTTTCCTGCTCGACAACATCTAACTCAACCGGCCGGTTCCGGAACGCATTGTTGGCAGAGCGAATCGGCGCCGGGAGTTCGATCAGTTCCAGGCAGTCGAGCTTTCGCAACAAGGCGCGGGCCGCTATGTCCTTGAGCCGACCCTGTTCATTGACCCAGTCCCAACGCCGACAGAGTTCCTGGGAAAGACGGGTACGATGCCAATCCGGATGAGTGGCAATCAGGTCTCGGATGGTTGCCAGATCAGTTGAGGCGACCTGCCTCCCCTGAATAGTGAGTGTCGATACCATGGGGCTGAATATAGCCCCGCAGGCGTTGGGAGTCCAGTGCTATCTGAATGAAATGCACGGGATTATGGAGAAGTTACCTAAAAACTAGCTAACATATTGATTTTAATGGTGGGTCGTATAGGAATCGAACCTATGACCAATGGATTAAAAATCCACTGCTCTACCTTCTGAGCTAACGACCCAGGGAAAACCGGCGCATTATACCGCACAGCCCTGATCAGTCAATCAGACCCCTTCCAGCCTTCGCAGGCGCTCAGGCAACAGGCGAAGGTCTACCAATGCTGCCGTAAGGGCCTTGGGGAGACTAGCCTGGTCGTCGTAGACCAATCGGTAGTACTCGACCCTCAGAGTCAGGGCACTGCCCAGGATAATGAAACCCATGGCAAGGAAAGAGCCCAGCGCCAGGGTTGAGACACCTGTTACGCCCTGGCCAATGGTGCAACCCATCGCCAGCACACCACCGGTCCCCATGAGTGCGGCGCCAATCATATGATTGGCGAAGTCCCGGACATCTGCAAACCAAACGATCCGGAAGCGACCGCTGAACAGGGCATAGAGCAGGGAACCGGCAATCACCCCAAAGAGTCCGGCAACACCGAAGGTGATGAGCTGAGTCTTGGCAGGCGACCACAGATAAACAAGCGTCTCGTTCATGGGGTTGATGAAGGTGTAGGACTGGGTGCCGGTTCCGGGCGGCGGTTCGTCCATGAACTCCACCGCTTCCATCCATTCCTGCCCCAGGGGACCGCCGGTTACATACCAGCCACCCACGACGACCATGCCCACGACCACCCCGCCCAGTATGAGATCGAAACTGGAACGGAACTCCCGGGAGCGAAATACCAGAAACAGCAGCAGACAGAACAGCAGCACTCCCAGGTAGGGATTCAGGTTCCCCGGTTCAGCAATGCCCAAGAGGGATCCCAGGAGGGTGCCGAGGCTCTGATCCTCCAAGCCGAACCGGGCGATATCCGGGCTGATGGGTTCCATCCAGCTGTGAAAGACCACAGCATAAAAATCCGTCCAGGTCATCACGTAGGCCATGACCCCGGTTACCAGCACCACCAGGATCGATTTCAGATTGCCCTCGCCGATGCGCACCAGGTTCTTGTTGCCACATCCTGAGGCCAATGTCATGCCGACACCGAACATCAGGCCGCCAAACAGGTACCGGGGCCAGAAGAACAGGCTGCGCCGGTAGGGTATTCTCGAGGTGTCCGCGTCCAGCAGATACGCGGCTTCCAGCAGACTGACGCCGAGAATGGCCACGGCCATCGCCAGAACCCAGGACCGGATACGCCCCGTATCCTGCAGGTTGACCCAGTCCGACACGGCACCCATGGCGCAGAAATTGGTCCTGTTGGCCACGGCGCCCAGGGCGACGGCCATCAGGCCGCCTGACAGCACCACTTGTGTCGTGATTTCCAGATCCATCAAATCCTCCGCGATTCAGGCCTGTCTCTGATAGCGCGTGGGATCCGGGATAGCGGCATCACCAAAGCCCCGGGCCCGCAGCCTGCAGGAATCACAGACACCGCACGCCCTGCCCAGATCATCGGCCTTGTAACAGGAGATGGTAAGGCCGTAGTCCACGCCCAACCGCACCCCCTCCCTGATGATCTGGCTCTTGGTCATCCCGATCAGCGGTGCGTGGATACGGAACTGCTCCCCTTCCACGCCGGCTTTGGTTGCCAGGTTGGCGAGCTGCTCGAACGCAGAAATAAACTCCGGCCTGCAATCAGGATAGCCCGAATAATCCACTGCATTAACCCCAACGAAGATATCCCGCGCTCCCAACACCTCGGCCCAGCCCAGCGCAAGGGAGAGAAAGACGGTGTTGCGGGCCGGAACATAGGTTACCGGTATTCCCTCGCCAGGCTGCTCGGGTACAGGAATATTCTCGTCAGTCAGCGCGGAGCCCCCAAACATATCCAGCGCGATGGGTATGACGCGGTGTTCGACGACACCCAATGCCCCGGCAACCCGCAGCGCCGCGTCCAGCTCGGAGCGGTGCCGCTGCCCATAGTCGATACTGAGGGCATGGCAGGCGAAGCCCCGGTCGACCGCTATCGCCAGCGCCGTCGCCGAATCGAGCCCTCCCGACAATAGCACTACTGCCTTTTTCATGATCTGGTCCCGGTCTCTTACCTGTGTCATCTGCCTTGGGCGTCGCCCCAGAGAACCTTGTGGAGCTGAATCTGGAAACGCACCGGCAAACGATCCCGCAATATCCACTCCGCCAGTTCGGCGGCATCCTGAAGCCCCTGGGCCGGAGACATCAGCACTTCACAGCGGGCCGCCAGTGACCTCTCTTCAATGAGGCGCCGGGACCATTTGTAGTCCGCCTCGTCGCAGACCACGAATTTTACCTGGTCCGCCTGACCGAGGGAGTCTATGTTTGCATAGAGATTCCTCGACTCCTCTCCCGAACCGGGCGTCTTGAAATCCATCACCCGGGTCACCCGGGCATCCACCCCGGATATATCCAGGGCGCCGCTGGTCTCCAGCGATACGCGGTGACCTGCATCGCACAGCCGTACCATCAACGCCAGACAAGCCTCCTGAGCAAGGGGCTCTCCTCCGGTCACGGTAACATCGGGCACCCCGAATGCCGACACCCTGTCCAGGATCTCCTCCAGGCTCAACCAATTACCGCCCTTGAACGCATAGGCGGTGTCGCAATAGCCGCAGCGCAGCGGACATCCTGTGAGACGAACGAATACCGTGGGCAGCCCCACAGTATTGGATTCTCCCTGAATTGAGTAGAAGATCTCGGTTATGCGCAGGCGATTCATAATGGGGGCCGGTTGCCCTACCCGAACGCAAACTTGGGGATCAAAACTTCTTGCGGCGCATGAACTCTTCGGCCAGCCGGGCGGCTGACGAAGAAGGGTATTTGCTGATCAGTTTCTGCAGGGTTGCCCGCGCCTCCGCCAACTGCCCGTTCTCGTATTGGATGTAGCCGATCTTCAACATCGCCCCCGGGACCTTGGGGCTGTTCGGATAGGCCTCCAGTACCCGCATAAAATCGTTCAGCGCCGTATCGAACTCACGGGTTACATAGCTGGCTTCCGCGAGCCAGTACTGGGCATTGTCCGAATAGGCACCATTGGGATACTTGGCGACAAAAGTCCGAAAGCTTTTTCTCGCCTCGTCGTATCGCCTCTGGGTCAACATCTCAAAGGCCGCCCGGTAAGCGCGCTCCTCCGCCGGGGAGGCCTTCGACGGGGCCCCTTCCACCGGTTTCACGGTCTCCGGCGCAGGACCGGGCTTGGACACGGGTGTCTTCGCCGGCGGCCGGGTGCCCCCATTCCCGGTTCGGGGCGCCCCCTGGGCCGCCTCTGATCCAAGGTTCTGGCTCAAGCGGCTGTCCAGGTCCAGGTAGAGATCCCGCTGGCGTTTTTTCATGGATTCCAGCGCATGGTTCTGCACTTCGACTTCGCCCCGCAACTGCTGCACTTCCCGCTGCAGGCTGTCGAGGCGAAGCACGAGTTCGGAGATCACCCTGACTTTTCTTTCCAGCACCTCAATGCGCTGCTGCATGGCATCCTGGGCCTGTACCTGACCGCAGCACAACAACAGAGCGGCCATTGGGAGCGTGGGTTTCATCATAATTCCCTGTCAGTAGAGAATTTCGGCACGCCGGTTCTGGGCCCAGGCCGCCTCGTCCGACCCCAATGCGAGCGGACGTTCCTCACCGTAGCTGACCGTGACGATCTGGGTCTCGAAGGCGCCCTGAGCAAGCATCAGGCGTTTCACCGCATTGGCCCGCCGTTCACCCAGGCCCACATTGTATTCCCGGGATCCACGCTCATCGGTGTGCCCCTCTACGGTGACAGTCACCGTGGGATTCGCGGCCAGGTACTCCCCGTGCGCTATGACCACATCCCGATAGTCGGCACGAATCTCACTGACATCGAAATCGAAATGGATCACCCGCGTCGACAGGGGGCTGGCGGGATCGTCAAGGGCACTTCCCGTCCAGCTGCCGCCCTCCACGGCACCCGCCGTCGTCGCGCCGTCACCGGAACCGAATCCGCCGGTCGACGCACCGTCCCCTGCGGATCCTTCACCGGGCGTCGAGGCACATCCGCCGACGAGCAGCAGCAAAGCCAGTATCGGAACAATTGTTAGAATTCGCAGTTTCATGGTTCTCTCCTGTTGGATCGGGTATAGGGCGACCAGACCGGCTCCCGTACGTCGCCTTCCTGTAATGCTAGCCGCTGCCTGACACGCCCGTCTACGGACACTGCCGCCAGTTCCGCCTTGGCTCTGCTCTTGGTGGCGTAAATTACCATGCTGCCGTTCGGTGCGAAACTGGGCGACTCGTCCAGTTGCCCCTCACTGAGCACCTGCAGACCGCCGGACTCCAGATCCAGCACTCCAATTCGGTACGCCCGCCCCTGGCGCGTCACCATGGTCAACAGCCTGCCGTCCGGAGAGTATGACGCCCGCGCATTGTAGTCCCCCTCATAGGTCAGGCGCTTTACCTTGCCGCCCGAGGCGGGAACCCGATAGATCTGGGGTTTGCCACCCCGGTCCGATGTAAAGACGAGGCTGCGGCCGTCCGGCGACCAGGCGGGCTCGGTGTCGATGGCGTAGTGGTTGGTCAGCCGCTTGAGATCCCGGGTGCCCACATTCAGCACATAGATCTCAGGGTTGCCGTCCTTGGACAGGGTCAGGGCGAGTTTTCTGCCGTCCGGCGACCAGGCCGGCGCCCCGTTGATGCCCTTGTAGGCTGCCACCTTCTGGCGCCTGCCGGTAAACACCTCCTGGACGTAGACCGCAGGTCTTCCCTTCTCGAAGGAAACGTATGCCAGCTTGCGCCCGTCCGGCGACCAGGCCGGTGACATCAGGGGGTCTTTGGAGGAAACAATGGTCTGGGGGTTGTAACCGTCCGCATCCGCCACAATCAGGGAGATCTTCCGATTGTCTGCGGTGTCACCCGAGGAAATGACATAAGCGATCCTGGTTGCGAAGGCCCCACGCTGCCCCGTCAGCTTTTCATAGATGATATCGGCGATGTGGTGGGCGGTTGCCCTCAGGTCGCGCTCAGTGGCGGGTATGTTGTAACCGGTGAGCTGCTCTCCCTTGTAGACGTCGAAAAGCTGGAAGCGGACCAGATAGCCGCCCGTGCCATGGGGCTGGACCTTGCCCACGACCAGGTTCTCCATCCCCAGCACCTTCCAGTCCCTGAACTCCACTTCCGAACCCGCGTGGGGGCGCGCCAGCATATCCGCCACCGGCAGCGTCTTGAATCGCCCGCTGCGCTGCAGATCCTCGCTGATGATCCGGGCAATCTGCTGGCCGGGGCCTGTCCCCGAGCCCTCCCAGCCGAAGGGCACGACGGCAACAGGCAGGGATCCCTCCGCACCCTCCGTGATCTCGATGGTGAGCGCCGCTTCAGCCTGCAGATACCAGCACGAAAGCAAAATAAAGAGAATGATTTTTTTCATAACCTTGTCAGTTTTCATCTATTGGGATCGAACAGGAAGTTGATATCCCGGAATTTCTCGAACAGCCCACCCCCCGGCACGGGCAGGGGGTCGGCCTTCAGCACGGCATTGGTGGCGGATCGATCGAAGGCCCCGTTTCCGCTGCTCTCCACCACGGATACCGCTATTACGGTGCCCCCGGGTGCGAGCCGCACCCTCAGGCGGCATCTCAATCCTTCTCCGATGCCCGCGGGCCTCACCCAGCTGCGGTTGATCTTCTGCTGAATCTGCACCAGATACCTGTCGGTCTCGCGTGCATCGATCTCGGCCTGACGCCGTGCCTCCAGTTCCCTGCGCCGCTTCTCTTCGGCCTGACGCTTGGCCTCCGCTTCCTTACGCGCTTTTTCCGCGGCTGCTTTTTCCGCCCTGGCCTCAGCCTCCCTGCGTTCCTTCTCCGCCGCGAGCCGCTTTGCCTCCTCGGCCTTGCGCTTCTTCTCCGCCGCCTGCTTCCTGGCCTTTTCCTCCTTGAGCTTTTTCTCCGCTGCCGCCTTGCGCTTTTTCTCCTGGGCCAACCGCTTAGCCTCGGCCTCCTTGCGCGCCTTTTCTTTTGCGGCCTTTTCTTTTGCCGCCTCCTTTGCCTTTTCCTCGGCCTGTTTTTTCTTTACCCGCTCTGCTTCCCGCTGCTTTTGCTTGCGTATCCGCTCCTGCTCCTGGGCTTTGCGTTTTGTCTCAAGCTCTGCCTGTCGCTCCTGCTCCTGGGCTTTGCGTTTTGTCTCAAGCTCTGCCTGTCGCTTCTGCTCCGCCAGCCTTTCCTCCTCCTTGTTCAGCGCTTTCAACTCCTCCCTGTCCACGACCCGCGCCTGGATCACCTCAACACCCGACTTCGGCTGCTTGGGTTTCTCAAGCCAGTCCACCCCCACTATCAGGAAGGCGATGATGACAAGGTGCATCAGGACCGCTATGACCGCCGCCCTGGGGTTACGTCTCACGATCTGAAACATCAGCGTTCGGGCACCTCGGTAATCAGCCCGACGTTGGACGCCCCGGCCGCCTGGATGGTGACCATGACCTCGATGACCTTTCCGTAGTCCACGTTGCGGTCCCCCCTCACCATGATAGGCGTTTTCGGCTTGTGTCGAAGCACCGTCTCCACCCGAGCCGCAAGCGTGTCGGCATCAACCGGATCGTTCTTACCTTCTCCCACGTCGATGAACCAGTCCCCCCCGGCATTCACCGAAACCACCACCGGATCATCCGCCTCCTGAGGCAAAGGCTCCGCATCGGCCTGGGGCAGTTCCACCTTCACCCCCTGGGTCAGGAGAGGCACCGTAATCATAAAGATCACCAGCAGCACCAGCATCACGTCGATGTAGGGCACCACGTTGATCTCGGCCATGGGGCGGCGCCGGCGGCGTTG
>JAHEHQ010000017.1:0-6000 GCA_024644505.1 Gammaproteobacteria bacterium | reverse complement strand
TCAACCATGCGCCTGCCGCTGCAAAAGTGTGGTGAACTCATCCAGGAAATCCTGGTAGCGGTTGTTGAGCCTTTCCACGTCATTGGAGTAGCGGTTGTAGGCGACAACCGCGGGGATGGCGGCGAACAGCCCCATGGCGGTGGCGATCAGGGCTTCGGCGATGCCGGGGGCGACCAGGGAGAGGGTCGCCTGTTTCACGCTTCCGAGAGCGATGAAGGAGTTCATGATGCCCCATACGGTGCCGAACAGACCAACGTAGGGGCTGGTCGAACCGACCGTGGCGAGAAATGCGAGGTGGCTCTCCAGTTCATCCATCTCGCGACTCAGGGCGACGTGCATGGAGCGGCGCGATCCCTCGACGATGGCCATGGGCTCAATGTCTGCATGCTGCTTGAGCTTGGCGAACTCCCGGAAACCGGCGTGGAATATACTGGCCATGCCGGTCGCTTCTTCCTTGTTGCGCTCCTGCCGGCGATAGAGGTCCGACAAGTCGCCGCCGGACCAGAAGACCCGCTCAAAATCCTCAGCCGCGCGGCGCGCCTTCTTCAACACCTTGGCGCGGTCGAAAATCATGGTCCAGGAGATCACCGACGCCATCACCAGCGTAGCTAACACCAACTGCACCAGGGGGCTGGCATTGGCCACAAGGGCCACGAACGAAAGTTCAGAGGACATCAGGAATCACCGCTAAAATGGATTTCGGGATGGCGCGGGGTCGAAAACGTACGGCATCCACACAGACTACCTTCACTTCCCCGAAACACAGCAGACTTTCATCAGACTCCCCCTTGATCTCCTGCTCGAGGGTCAGGCTCGCCCTGCCCCGCGTTTTCACCCGCACACCGACCCGAAGCGCATCATTGAAACGGGCCGGCCGGCGCAGGTCCAGGGAAACCCGGCTCACCGCAAACAGCACGCCTTCCTGATCACGCAAACTATCCTGCTCAAACCCCAGACCGCGCAGCCACTCGGTGCGCGCCCTTTCCATGAACTTGAGGTAATTGGCGTAATAGACCACGCCCCCCGAGTCCGTATCCTCGTAGTAGACCCTGATCGGCCATATAAATTCATTCGAGGCTGTCACAACTTACTCATTGAACAGGTCACCGGAACCGGGCGGTGCCGGCTCCTGGGGCTTCGGTGTCATGCCGAAGTGGAGATAGGCCGCACGGGTCGCCACCCGGCCGCGGGGGGTGCGCATCAGGAATCCCTGCTGGATCAGGAAAGGCTCCAGTACGTCTTCGATGGTGCCGCGCTCCTCACCGATGGCGGCCGCCAGGCTGTCCACGCCCACCGGCCCCCCGTCGAAGTTCTTTATGACGGCGGCCAGGAGTTTGCGATCCATCAGATCAAATCCGCTGTTGTCCACCTTGAGCATGCCCAACGCCCTGTCCGCCACCTCGGAAGTGACCCGGCCGTCCGCCTTGATCTGGGCGTAGTCCCGCACCCGGCGCAGCAGCCGGTTCGCGATTCGCGGCGTGCCCCTGGAGCGGCAGGCGATCTCCCGGGCACCCGCCTCCTCGGCCTCGATGTTGAGTATGCCCGCGGAGCGCTGCACGATGTGGGTCAGATCCCCGGCGCTGTAAAACTCGAGCCGCTGCACGATACCGAAACGGTCTCGCAGGGGCGAGGTGAGCAGCCCCGCGCGGGTGGTCGCCCCGATGAGGGTAAAGGGGGGCAGATCGAGCTTGATGGAACGGGCCGCCGGCCCCTCGCCGATCATGATGTCGAGTTGATAATCCTCCATGGCCGGATAGAGCACCTCCTCCACCACGGGGCTCAGTCGGTGTATCTCATCAACGAAGAGCACATCATAAGGTTCCAGGTTGGTCAGGAGCGCCGCCAGGTCCCCCTGCTTTTCCAGCACCGGGCCGGACGTCTGGCGCAGATTCACCCCCATCTCGTTGGCCACGATGTGCGCCAGGGTGGTCTTGCCCAGACCGGGTGGTCCGAAGATGAGTACGTGATCCAGCGCCTCGTCCCGTCCCCGGGCGGCCTGGATGAAGATTTCCATCTGTTCCTTCACCACCGGCTGCCCCACATAGTCCTGCAGGCGCTTGGGCCGGATGGCGCGGTCCAGCGCGGTATCATCCGCACCTGCCACCGCACTCACGATCCTGTCGGGGTGGTATTCGCTCATTTCGCCACCGCTTTCAGGGCCCCGCGTATGATCTCTTCACTGTTGAGGCCTTCCGAATCCACGGCTCTCACCATGCGGCTGGCCTCGACCGGCTTGTATCCCAGGGCGATCAATGCCCCCACCGCGTCCGATACGGGGCTGACCGCACCTGCGGATCCCTTGGCAGACGCTGTGCGGGTTGTGTCTGAAACGCCATCCAGCCGGTCCAGCCGATCGCGCATCTCCACGATCAGACGCTCGGCGGTTTTCCTGCCGATCCCGGGGAGGCGCACCAGCGCAGCGATATCCTCCGTCTGCACGCAGCGGGCGAAATCAGCGGCGCTCATACCCGATAGTATCGCCAGCGCCATCTTTGCCCCCACACCGCTGACGCGCAGCAGGGTGCGAAACAGGGTGCGCTCCGATTCGCTGGAGAACCCGTAGAGGACATGGGCGTCGTCCCGGACCGCAAGGTGGGTAAACAGGATTACCTGCTCGCTTCCGGTCGGCAGATTGTAAAAGGTGGACATCGGCGCTTCCAGCTCGTAACCCACCCCGTTGACCTCCAGCATGAGAAAAGGGGGTTGCCGGTGGACGATCTCCCCGCGCAGCCGTCCGATCATGAATAACGCCCTCTTCCGGCCGCCAGGATCCTGCCCCGGGTGGAAGTGGCGTGGGCATGGCTGAGCGCCACCGCCAGTGCGTCTGCCTGATCCGCGGTGAGCTTCCGGTTCAGACCCAGGATTCGCTGCATCATGTGCTGAATCTGCTCCTTGTCCGCGGTACCGGTACCGACGACGGACTGCTTGATCATACGGGGGGTATATTCGGAGACAGGCAGACCCGCCATCACGGCGGCGCAGATGGCCGCACCGCGGGCCTGGCCCAGCTTGAGTGCCGAAGCCGCGTTTTTCGCCATGAAGACCTGCTCGATGGCCACCTCTTCGGGGCTGTACCGCTGTATCACCCCCGAGATCTCCCGGAAAATCTCACCAAGCCTGAGGGGAAACTCCTCGAAGGAAACCCGGATGCACCCGCTCTCCACATGGACGCTGCGGATGCCGTCGCTGGCTATGATGCCGTAGCCGGTGATACGGGAACCTGGATCTATGCCGAGTATGCGGCGCATTCAGTTAGGGCCTGTTAACACGATGCGGATACCCATCGACGGAGGCCATTTTTTCGCAGGACAAGGCGCACTGAGCGCAGTGTACCTGCCGTACATTCGCCGCTCCTGCGCATCCATGCGCCCGCGGCATACTGTACCTGCCGTACATTCGCCGCTCCTGCGCATCCATGCGCCCGCGGCATACTGTACTTCCTGTACATAAGCGAAAGTGTAACGCTGTCATGGGGAAAAATGGCCCCGTCCCTTCGGGTTGGCCCTCCAATGAGGCCATGCGGCGTTGCGCATCGCTCATTTGGAATCACCAAACTTCGCTCTGCGCGCCTTGCACCCCAAGGGCACTTCCTTCGGGCGCTTGGTCTCATTGGAGAGCCAACGCTGGGTATCCGCATAGTGTTAACAGGCCCCAAGCGATTCCAGGATCTCATCCGGAATATCCGCGTTGGTGTAGACCTCCCGGACATCATCCAGATCCTCCAGGGCATCCACCATTTTCAACAGTGTCTCCGCCGCGTCACGATCAAGTCCCGCGGTCGTCGAGGCCTGAAAGGTGACTTCCGCGTTGTCCGGCGGGACGCCCGCGGCCAGCATGGCATCCCTGACCCCATCGAAATCCTCCGGCGTGGTGATCACGTCCATCGAGCCGTCATCACCGCTGACCACGTCCTCGGCCCCCGCCTCCAGGGCCGCTTCCATGATGGCATCCTCATCCGCACCGGGGCCGTAGCTGATGATCCCCTGCTTGTTGAACAGGTAGGCCACCGACCCGTCGGTCCCGAGATTGCCCCCGTACTTGCTGAAGGCGTGGCGCACCTCGGATGCGGTGCGGTTGCGGTTGTCGGTCATGCAATCGACGATCACGGCCGTTCCTCCGGTACCGTAACCCTCGTATCGGATCTCCTCGTAATTCTCGCCCTCACCGCCGCCCACACCCCGCTCGATAGCCCGCTTGATGGTATCCTTGGGCATATTGGCGCCCGTGGCCTTGTCCAGCGCCAGGCGCAGGCGGGGGTTGGAATCGGCATCGCCACCGCCGGTCCTGGCGGCCACTGTCACCTCCCGGATCAGTTTGGTCCAGATCTTGCCCCGTTTACGGTCGTTCGCCGCCTTTTTGTGCTTGATATTCGCCCACTTACTGTGCCCGGCCATAAAAACCTCTCGAAATGCGCTGTTCGAGGCGAAGTTTACCACCCCGGAGGGTCAGTCAGGAACCGGGTTACAGGGCCTTTTCCCCCTGGAACCCGCACCTGCCGAAGCGGTATAGTTACGCCCTCGTTCATCACAGGCCCCTACTCTGCGTGGAAAATCAAAAGTCCGGTCAAGTCATCAACGACACCCCCTTCGATCCCGCCCGGGAACAGTCCTACAGAGAATGGCGGGAGAAGAAACTTCAGAAGTATCCCAAGAGTCTGGATCGGCTGGTGGTGGATATCGAGGACCCGCTGAATCTCTCGGATAGCGAGTTTCAGGCGGTCATGGAGCGCCTGCGCAAAACCAACATGGCGATCTATACCGGCCCCGCGGACCCGGATTCCGACAGGGACATGGTCCGCGGCCTTGCGAGGCGTTTCGGGCTGGAGCACCTGGATAATCACATGGGCGCCGACGAGGATGCGATCAGCTCGCTGACGGTGCAGGAGGATGCCCTGCACAAGGGCTTCATACCCTACACCACCCGGCCCATTGCCTGGCATACCGACGGTTATTACAACGATTCGGAACATCAGATCCTCGGCATGGTGCTGCACTGCGTCCGGCCCGCCGCCGAGGGCGGCGCCAACCAGCTGCTGGACCACGAGATCCTCTATATGCTGCTGCGCGACCGCAATCCGGCGTACATCCGCAGCCTGATGCATCCGGAGGCCATGACCATCCCCGAAAACGTAATGAATGGGAAGCTGGTCCGGCCGGCACGCACCGGCCCGGTATTCAGCATACTTCCGGGGGGGCAGCTGCACATGCGCTATACAGACCGGAGCCGCAGTATCCAGTGGCGCGACGACCCCATGACCCTTGAGGCGGTCGAGGTGCTCAAGGCATTGCTGAAAACCAGATCGCCTTACCATTTCGAAGGCAGACTGGCACCGGGCCAGGGACTCATCTGCAACAACGTGCTGCACACCCGCAGCGGTTTCGAAGATGCCGGAGAGGGGCGCCTGCTGTTCCGCGCGCGCTACTACGACCGCATTGCCGACACCTGAAACCAACAGGCCCTAAGCCCATGAACGAGAAGTCACCCCAGAGAGTCCCCACCGATATCAAGCTGCACCGCAAGTCCCGGCTGCTGGCAGTGAGTTTTTCGGACGGCAAGTCGTTCGAACTGCCCTGTGAGTACCTGCGGGTCTTCTCCCGGGCCAAGGAGGTGCGCACCATGGATGCGCCCGTGGTCGGAAAGGAGAACGTGAACATCACCGGCATCGAGCCCCAGGGCCAGTACGCGGTCCGGTTACTCTTCGACGACGGTCACGAAACCGGAATCTACTCCTGGGACACCCTTTACGAACTGGGCGAGAAACAGAAGGAAAACTGGCAGGACTACTTGGACCGGGTGGCCGCGATGGGTGTCAGACGCCAGGATGGAACGCCCGGCGCACCGCGCAGCATCCGACTGCTCTATTTCACCTACCTTGCAAAGCAGCTGCGCAGGGAGTCCGAGCAGGTCCGGATCCCGGATTCAGTGATCGACGTAACAACACTGGTGGCGTGGCTGAAACGGGAAAAGCAGCAGCAGGCCCATCTGTTCCAGGACGGCAGC
>JAHEHQ010000016.1 GCA_024644505.1 Gammaproteobacteria bacterium | reverse complement strand
GCCATGGCGGGAGACCGCGAGAAGTGCATTGAGGCGGGCATGGATGATTATCTTTCCAAGCCCGTTATGATGGATACCTTGAGAAAAACTCTGAGCTATTGGCTTAAAGTTCGCGAACCCCCCAAGCCGGTGGAGCACAGCCCCCGGCGCATCACGCGCTCTTTTGGCGGTAAACAGGGAACTGCCGATGGGTCGGAGGATACTCCCTCCATCGTGGACGAGAAGGTTCTGCGTGAATTGCAAAGTATCATGGGAGATGAATTCATCGTATTGATCGAGAGCCATCTGACACATGCTCCGCAGTTGATGAGCGAGATCAGGACCGGTATCAGGACCCATGACCTGGGTCGGGTAATCCGTCCGGTACACTCCCTGAAATCAGGCAGCGCCAACGTGGGGGCCCTGCGCCTCTCTTCGGCGGCACGCCAAATGGAGCAGGATGCCCTGGCTGGAGATCAGGATAAAGTGCTTGCGGGATTAGCGGATTTGGAACATGAGTATGAAGTATCCAACCGCGCATTAAAGAACATCAGCGAAAACTTTTTCGAGTGATTTTCCCGGGTGCAGGAGTTTTGAACCGCAGAGACGCAAAGGCACAGAGAAGAGATATTTATTTATACTAAACTTTTAAATTCAGGCATCAGGTTCCATCGACTCAATAGAAGTTTGCAGCTTTAAGCTATAAGTGAAACCTCAGCGCTTTGGCGTCTCTGTGGTTCAATTTTTCTTTTCCGGCGTTTCCGGTTCAGTGCAGGTTTGTGCCGCGCAATCAGCCGCCGGGAAACCGCCTTCCCAGGCTTCCGAGCTTCGTCAATAGTTCGACGCCCTCCAGAACATAGAAAATAACGCACTGAAAACAGTAGCAAAAAAATCCCATGCTGGGCATGGCATATCTCTTGCTTGTGAAGAGCCCGTAAGCATAAAGAGAATCATATTGCCATGGAAAACGACGCAATGGACTCCGATCTGGATCTCGGCATCGAGAAGTCTGCGGGATCAAAAAAGAAACTTATCATCTTGATAGCCCTGGCTGCGCTGTTGCTGCCGACGGTTGGTGGAGGCGTCGCCTGGTTTCTTCTGAGTGACTCCAAACCTGCGACGGAACAACTGGATGGCGAAGCAAAGAAGATTGTCGATGATGAAGACAACCCGGCTCTTTACCATCCCCTGGAACCGGTCTTCGTGGTCAATCTGCCGCCGGGCGGCAGGTTCACCATGATGCAGGTTGGGGTGCAGCTCATGACACGTGAGCCGGACCTGGTGGAGTTTCTCGAATACAACAATCCCCTGATCCGCGATCAATTGCTAACCCTGTTCGGCAGTCAGAAAGATACCGCTCTGCAGGATCGCAAGGGCAAAAAGAAACTGCAGGCGCGGATGAAGAATGTGCTCAACAAGATCGTCGTCGATGAGGGCGGGACCGGGGAGATCGAAGGGGTCTACTTTACCTCCTTCGTGATGCAATGACATGAGCACCAATGACCTTCTTTCACAAGACGAAATCGACGCCCTTCTGCACGGGGTGGACAACGGGGCCGTCGAGACCGATGAGGCTGATCGATTTGACGGTGACGCCCGCTCCTACGACTTCGCCAGTCAGGATCGCATCGTCAGAGGCCGGCTTCCCACCCTGGAGATGATCAACGAGCGATTCGCCAGGCACTATCGCACCAGTCTGTTCAATATGCTGAGAAGATCCGCGGATCTATCCGTTTCCGGCGTGCAGATGGTCAAGTTCTCCGAGTTTGTGCACAGCCTGTTTGTTCCCACCAGCCTGAACATGATTCGGGTGCCGCCACTGAAGGGCAAGGGGCTCTGTGTTCTGGATCCAAAGCTGGTGTTCAGCGTGGTCGACAATTTTTTCGGCGGCACCGGGCGCTTTCATACAAAGATCGAGGGCAGGGATCTGACGCCCACGGAACAGCGCGTTGTCAGGATACTGCTGGACCTGGCCTTCGCGGACCTCGAGCAGGCCTGGAAGCCGGTGCTGGAACTCAAGTTTGAGTATCTGGGCTACGAAGTGAATCCCCAGTTTGCCAATATCGTCAGCCCCTCCGAAGTTGTCGTGATTACCACCTTTCACATCGAGTTGGAGGCGGGTGGAGGCGATATGCACATCTGCATGCCCTATTCGATGGTGGAACCCATTCGAGACTTACTAGATGCGGGCGTACAGAGTGACCGCGGTGACCGCGACGAACGCTGGGAGCAGTCCCTCAGGGAAGAGATCATGGATGCCGAGATCGAGGTGAGCAGCATACTCACCGAGACTCAGATCTCCATGAGAGAGCTGGCGCGGCTAAAGCAGGGAGACATCATTCCCATCGACATTCCCACCATGGTGGAGGGTTTCGCCGCAACCGTGCCTGTTTTTCATGGAACCCTGGGGGTTTCCGACGGGAAGTATGCCATCAAGGTGCGGGAATGGAAGGCACGAGGCGGCAGGGAAAACATCAAGAAGCTGGCCAACAAGAGATAAAGGATTCAGGCAGCCGACATATTTGACCAGGGCAGGCCGGGGTATGAACAGGCCCCCAATGTAACCAAGAGGCAGGGTGACACTATGAGTGAGATGAACACGGACCAGAATGAGGCATCGTCTGACGACTGGTCCCATTCGATGGATGGACAGCGGCAAGCCGAATCCGGGGCGGAATCCGCCCAGTTCCAGGAGCTTCAGCCCGAAAGCGGCAAAATGGACGGGGAGGTGAGCCTGGATGCGATCCTCGACGTGCCCGTTATCATTTCCATGGAAATCGGCCGGACCAAGATCAGCATCCGCAACCTGCTGCAGCTCAATCAGGGCTCGGTGGTCGAACTGGACCGGCTGGCCGGGGAACCCATGGATGTACTGGTTAACGGTACCCTCATAGCCCAGGGCGAGGTGGTGGTGGTCAACGACAAGTTCGGGGTGCGTCTGACCGACGTCATAAGCCCCGCCGACCGGGTCAAGAGATTGCAGTGATGAAATCTCCCGCCTGCGTCCTTTTGTCGGTTCTGGCGCTGGCCTCGCCGCTCATCCATGGAGCCGAGGACAAGGTTACTCCGACCGGCCTGGGTGTGTCTCCCCTGGGGACCGGCGCCCTGATGGAAACAGCGGGCGGGCTGCTGCTTATCCTGGCGCTGATCATCGGACTGGGTTGGCTGGTCCGCCGCTACGGCAGGCTGCCGGTTGCCGGCAAGGGCATGGTGACCATTCTCGGCGGCGTGTCGCTGGGGCCCCGGGAGCGGGCCGTGGTGCTGCAGGTGGGCGATGCCAGGCTGCTGGTTGGTGTGGCGCCGGGGCGGGTTCAGATGTTGCACGTTATCGAAGGCGGCGCTGATCCGGTTACGGATGCCACCGGGGAGGCTTTTGAATCCAGGCTGCGAACGGAAATCGAGGCCACGCCGCTGTGAGGCTTTACGTACCCGCATTGTCACTTCTGTTACTGCCGCTGTCCGGTTTCGCGGCCCCCGGTCTGGAAGCGTTCACACTGACCCCTTCTGCGGACGGCAGCGGGCAGACCTATACCCTGAGCCTGCAGGTGCTCCTTTTCATGACGGCGCTCAGCCTGCTGCCCGGCGCCCTGCTGATGATGACCTCTTTTGCGCGGGTGGTGATCGTACTGGCCATTCTGCGCCAGGCCCTCGGAACCCAGCACACGCCGTCGAATCAGATACTCATCGGGCTGGCCCTGTTCCTTACCGTCTTCATCATGATGCCCGTGTTCGAGGAGACCTATCAGGTGGGCGTCGAGCCTTATCTGGAGGGAGAGATTGCGGCACAGCAGGCCGTTGAAAAGGCGTCGTTCCCGGTACGTGAATTCATGCTTGCCCAGACCCGGGAAAGCGACCTGGCACTGTTTTCCCGAATCGGCAACTTCGAGGCCTTTCAGAGTAGCGAACAGGTTCCGTTCTCGGTGCTGCTGCCGGCCTTCGCCACATCGGAGCTGAAAACCGGATTCCAGATCGGTTTCCTCATTTTCATTCCTTTTCTGATCATCGATCTGGTGGTGGCCAGCGTCCTGATGTCCATGGGCATGATGATGCTGTCACCCCTGATCATATCTCTGCCGTTCAAGATCATGCTCTTTGTACTCATCGACGGCTGGGCCCTGGTGTTCGGCACTCTGGCTTCGAGTTTCCTGGTATAGGGGGCAAGGGCCTGTTAACACTATGCGGATACCCATCGACGGAGGCCATTTTTTTGCAGGACAAGGCGCACTGAGCGCAGTGTACCTGCCGTACATAAGCGAAAGTGCAACGCGGTCATGCAGAAAAATGGCCCCGTCCCTTCGGGTTGGCTCTCCAATGAGGCCATACGGTGTTGCGCATCGCTCATTTGGGCCGACCAAACTTCGCTCTGCGCGCCTTGCACCCCAAGGGCACTTCCTTCGGGGCGCCTGGCCTCATTGGAGAGCCAACGCTGGGTATCCGCATAGTGTTAACAGGCCCCAACCAGATGACACCTGACACGGTTCTGGATATCGGGCAGTCGGCGCTGGAGGCAACCACGGTGCTGGGTGCGGCAATACTGATACCGGCGCTGCTGGTGGGTCTGGTGGTGGCCATGTTCCAGGCCGCAACCCAGATCAACGAGATGACCCTGACCTTCATCCCCAAGTTGATTATCGTGGTGGTGGTGCTGATGGCGGCGGGTCCCTGGATGCTGCGGGTGATCATGAACTTCACCATCACCCTTTTTGAAAGCATTCCGGAACTGATTGGTTAATCAGTAAATCCCATGGCCTTCAGCGAGGAACAGCTTCTGCTCTGGTTGGCCGCATTCATCTGGCCCATGATCCGCATCGGTGCCTTCATGGCATCGTCCCCGGTCATCAGTTCACGCCAGACCCCGGTGATGTTTCGTCTCAGTCTGCTTCTGGTCCTGACCTGGCTGGTGATGCCCCTGGTGCCGCCCCCGGCACCTGTGGAAGTTTTCAGCAGCGAGGCATTCCTGATGGTGCTGCAGCAGATACTGATCGGTGTGGCCATGGGATTCGTTCTGCAGATGGTATTCGGTGCGCTGATCTTCGGCGGCCAGGTGATGGCCTACAGCATGGGGCTGGGTTTTGCCTCCATGATGGATCCGCAAAACGGTGTACAGGTGCCCGTGGTGTCCCAGTTCTATCTGATCCTGGCGACCCTGGGCTTTCTGGTTCTCGACGTCCATCTGATTCTCATCGAACTGCTGATCGAGAGTTTTCACACCTTTCCCGTCGCGGTTGACGGTATCAGCCGCAACGGCATGAAGGAGATCATCGGCTGGGGCAGCCGGATGTTCAGCGGCGGCCTGTTGATGGCTCTGCCGGTGATGGCGGCGCTGTTGCTGGTCAACCTGGGTATGGGCATCATCGGACGCGCCGCGCCGCAGCTGAATATTTTCGCCGTCGGTTTTCCCATCTCCATGCTGATCGGTTTTCTGCTGATCTGGATCACGCTGCCCAATGTCATGAATATCTTCGAGGATTTCATGGCGGAGGGCCTGAGTCTGATCCGGCACATCCTGTTCATTGGGGGATGAGTTATGGCAGAGAACCGCGACGGCCAGGAAAAAACAGAACAACCCACACAAAAACGGCTTCAGGACAGTAAGCGCAAGGGTCAGATCGCCCGTTCCAGGGAACTCAATACCATGGCCATCGTCCTGGTCGGAGGTGCCGCGATGGTGGGAATGAGCGGACACCTGGGACAGGGACTTTCCGATGTCATGACTGCGGGTTTCACTATTCCCAGGGCGGACATGTACGACCCCGCGGCGATGCTGCTGCGTCTGGGTTCCGCCATTCAGGAAACGCTTTTGGTTCTCTCGCCCTTTTTCATCCTGGTCGTGGCGGTGGCTGTCATCAGCTCAGTTGCCCTGGGCGGCATAACCATCAGCGCCGAGGCGATTGCCCCCAAGCTGGAAAAACTCAATCCCCTGAAAGGGCTCAAGAGGATGGTATCGGTCAAGGGCCTGGTGGAACTGCTCAAGGCCCTGGCCAAGTTCCTGCTGGTCGGCGGCGCGACAGCGCTGGTGCTCTGGACCACTCTGGAGGATTTCATCGCACTGAACACCATGGAACTTGGACCGGCGGTGACCCAACTCGGCAGGTTGGTGGGCTGGTCATTCGTGCTGATCGCCACCACCCTGATCCTGGTGGCCCTGATCGATGTGCCTTTCCAGCTCTGGGACCACAAGCGGCAGCTCAAGATGACCCGCCAGGAACTCAAGGAGGAGATGAAGGACACCGAGGGGCGGCCCGAGGTGAAGGGACGCATCCGCAGCCTGCAGCGGGAAATGGCGCAGCGCCGGATGATGGAGGAGGTGCCCAAGGCAGACGTGGTGGTGACCAACCCCACCCACTTTGCAGTGGCGCTGCGCTACGACCAGTCACGCATGAGCGCACCAAAGCTGGTGGCGAAGGGCTCCGGTCTGGTTGCCGCCAACATCCGCAGGGTGGCCCAGGAGCATGACGTACCCGTGGTCGAGTCACCCATGTTGGCACGCGCCATCTACTTTCATACGGAACTGGGGGACATGATCCCGGCGGGCCTCTACCTGGCCGTTGCCAAGCTGCTTGCTTACGTTTTCCAGCTAAGGGCCTATCGCACCGAGGGCGGCATGAGGCCGGATTCCCCGCGGGACATGCCCATACCCGATGAACTTCAGGTTCCCGAGAAAGATTAACCGACAGGTCAACTGACAGCTTATGGACACCACGATCATTCTGAACAATTTTAGAGAGATGGGCACGCGGGGCCTGGGTGCGCCGCTGGTCATGCTGCTGCTGCTGGCGATGGTGGTGATACCCTTGCCGCCCCTGGCCCTGGATGTCCTGTTCACTTTCAACATCGCCCTGTCCCTGGTGGTGATGCTGGTGGTCGTCTATACCCTGAGGCCGCTAGAGTTCAGCGTATTTCCCAGCCTGCTGCTGGTGGCCACGCTGTTGAGGCTGGCCCTGAATGTGGCCTCCACCCGTGTGGTGCTGCTGGAAGGCCATCAGGGCGGGGACGCGGCAGGCAAGGTGATCGAGGCCTTCGGCGCCTTCGTCATCGGCGGCAACTACGCTGTCGGCCTGGTGGTGTTCTTTATCCTCGTGATCATCAATTTCGTGGTGGTGACCAAGGGTGCCGGCCGCGTTTCAGAGGTCAGCGCCAGGTTCACCCTGGATGCCATGCCCGGCAAACAGATGGCCATCGACGCGGATCTCAATGCCGGTCTCATATCCCAGGAAGAAGCGCGGGACCGGCGTGAAGACGTGGCGCGGGAGGCCGACTTCTACGGTGCCATGGACGGTGCCAGCAAGTTTGTCCGGGGCGACGCGGTTGCCGGCATTCTGATCCTGTTGATCAACATCATCGGCGGGCTGTCCATCGGCATGGGGCAGCATGACCTGGATTTCTCCACGGCGCTGCGCTACTACGCCCTGTTGACCATCGGTGACGGCCTGGTGGCCCAGATCCCCTCGCTGCTGCTTTCCACATCGGCGGCGATCATCGTGACCCGGGTGGCCTCGTCCCAGGACATGGGTGGCCAGGTGCTCAACCAGGTGTTCTCGAATCCCCGGGTCCTGGCGCTGGCTGCCGTCATTCTCGGCATGATGGGCATCATCCCCGGGATGCCCAATTTCGCATTCCTGAGCCTTGCCACCCTGGCCGGAGCGGGTGCCTGGTGGTTGTATCGACGCCAGCAGCTGGTCGAAGAGGAGATACCGGAAATGGTGCCGGAGGTACCTGCCGAACAGAAGGAGTTGACCTGGGAAGACGTTCAGCCCGTGGATATCGTCGGCCTCGAGGTGGGGTATCGTCTGATCCCCCTGGTGGATCGCAACCAGGGTGGTCAGCTGATGAACCGTATCAAAGGCGTGCGCAAGAAGCTCTCCCAGGAGCTGGGATTTCTGATCCAGCCTGTACACATCAGGGATAACCTGGATCTCAGCCCCACGGCCTATCGCATACTGCTGAACGGTGTGGCCGTGGGTGAGGCCGAGGTTCAGCCCGACAAGGAACTGGCGATCAATTCGGGTCATGTTTTCGGAACCCTGCAGGGCGTGGAGGCCAAGGACCCCGCATTCGGACTCGATGCGGTCTGGATCGATCCGAGCCAGCGCGACCATGCCCAGACCATGGGCTACCACGTGGTGGATGCCAGCACCGTGGTGGCCACCCACCTCAACGAGATCCTGAAGTCCCAGGCCCATGAGCTGATCGGCCACGAAGAGGTGCAGCAGCTGCTGGACATGCTGTCACGCACCGCCCCCAAACTGGTCGAGGACCTGGTGCCCAAGATCCTCTCCCTGGGCCAGCTGTTGAAGGTGCTGCAGAACCTGCTGGCGGAGAGTGTGCCCATACGGGATATCCGCACGATCGCCGAAACACTGGCGGAATTCGGTACCCAGAGTCAAGACATTGGCGCCCTGACCGCACGTGCGAGAGTGGCCCTGTCCCGCGCCATCGTTCACCAACTTGTTGGTTCTACAGAAGAAATTCCGGTTTCTGTTTTAGATCCAGGGTTGGAACAGATATTGCAACAGAGCATACATCCCTCGGATGAAGGAGGCGTGGGATTCGAGCCGGGCCTGGCGGAAAGACTGCAGCAGGCCCTGATCGAGACGGCGGCCCAGCAGGAGATGGCGGACCAGCAGAGCATACTGCTCGTCGCTGCGGGAATCAGGCCATGGATGTCCAGATTCGTGAAACACAGCGTACCGGGCATGCGGGTCCTCTCCTACAACGAGGTGCCGGACAACCGCCAGATAAAGGTCGTTGCCACGGTTGGCAAGCCGAATGAACACAGTGGATGAACCCAGTCGGGTGGACAGAAGAATCCGTTCACCGTTGAAAGCCGGAAGTAAGGGGTTATGAAGATAAAACGTTTTTTTGCTGCCGACATCCGCCAGGCCCTGCGCCAGGTGCGGGAAACCCTGGGGGCCGATGCGGTGATCCTGTCGAATCGATCGGTGGACGGCGGCATAGAGTTGGTGGCCGCCATGGACTACGACGAGACCGCTTTCGAATCCCCGACCCAGGCACCGTTGAAACCCGTTCCCCCGACGGAGATTTCCCCCCAATACCAAGAAGACAGATCCAAGGCAGTTGAGGCAGCCCGCAGCCGGACTAATCCGCCTTCGATCGAATGGAGTCAGGACCCCGCGCTGCAGGAGATGCGTCAGGAGATGAAGTCCCTGCGCCGCATGATGGAGAATCAGCTTTCCGGTCTGAGCTGGCAGCAACTGGGCAGCCGCAGGCCCCAGTCCCAGGAACTGCTGCGCCGGCTCATGGAACTGGACCTGAGCCCGGACATCTGCTCACGGCTGGTGGGACGGATTCAGGATACGGAGAGTCTGGATCAGGCCTGGCGCAAGGCCCTGAATCTCCTGGCCAATGAACTGCCGGTGGCGGGCGAGAGCCTCCTGGATGACGGTGGCGTTGTGGCCCTGATCGGTCCCACCGGCGTGGGTAAGACCACCACCATCGCAAAGCTGGCTGCCCGCTTCGTGCTGCGCTACGGCCACCGCCACCTGGCGCTGGTCTCCACCGACAGCTACCGGATAGGCGCCCAGGAGCAGCTCAACACCTACGCACGTATCCTGGATGTGCCGGTGCGAAAGGCACCTACACCGGAAGAACTCAAGGTCACCCTCAACGCACTTTCCGACAAACGCCTCATACTGGTCGATACCGCCGGTATGAGCCCGCGGGACCTGCGCCTGAGCGAGCATCTTTCCATGCTGAAAACCGGGAACCGGCGGGTACGAACCTTCCTGACCCTGTCGGCCACCACCCAGCAGTCGGCCCTGGAGCAGGCGATACAGTCATTCGGTACATCGGAACCCGAAGGCTGCATTCTCACCAAGGTCGACGAAGCGGCATCCCTGGGCAGCGCCCTCTCTTCAGTGCTGCACAGCGGTCTGCCGATGGTTTTCTACACCGACGGGCAGAAGGTACCCGAGGACATCCACCTGGCCAGGGCCCACACCCTGGTGGGACGCGCCGCAACCCTCAGTCAACAGACGATGAAGGAATACAACGACGAATACCTGGCCCTGGCATTGGGAGGTGCGAGAGCAGATGCTCATGTCTGAAGCTATGATGGACCAGGCCACGGGTTTGCGTCGCATGGTCAAGCCTGAGCCCGTGCGGGTGATCGCCGTAACGGGCGGCAAGGGCGGCGTCGGCAAGACGAATATATCGGTAAACCTGGCGGTTTCCCTGGCGGAGATCGGCAGACAGGTGATGGTACTGGATGCGGACCTCGGGCTGGCCAACATCGATGTGGTGCTGGGGCTGCATCCCGAACACAACCTTTCCCATGTACTGCGCGGCGAGTGTGAACTTGGCGAAGTGGTGCTCAGCGGGCCTTCGGGCATCATGGTGGTGCCGGCCGCGTCCGGTGTTCGGCAGATGGCAGAACTCAGTGCCGCCGAACATGCGGGTCTCATCCGCGCCTTCAGCGACGTGGGCTCAGAGGTGAACACTCTGATCATCGACACGGCAGCGGGTATATCGGACAGCGTCATCAGTTTCAGCCGTGCCGCCCAGGAAGTGGTCGTGGTGGTGTGCGACGAGCCGGCATCCATCACCGATGCCTATGCGTTGATCAAGCTTCTGAACCGGGAGTACGACGTCGACCGCTTCCGGATCCTTTCCAATATGGCGCGTTCGGCCCAGGAGGGCAGGGACCTTTTCAACAAGATGTGCCGCGTCACCGATCAGTACCTGGATGTCATGCTCAGCTACATGGGCAGCATTCCCTACGACGATAATCTGCGCCGGGCCGTAAAGTCCCAGAAGCCCGTGGTACTGGCTTATCCGCGCAGCCGGTCGGCGCAGGTTTTCAAGAATCTGGCGAAGAAGGCCGACAACTGGCCGGTACCTGAAGGGGCCGGTGGCCACCTCCAGTTCTTCGTCGAAAGGCTTATTCAATTTTCAAGTCAGCCCGGGGAGATGGGATGGTGAACGGATTAGCAACCTACAACGCAGTTCAGGAGCAGAGTTCCGAAGTCTTGGTGGCCGAGCATGCCGCACTGGTGAAGCGTATTGCTTATCATCTGGTGAACAGGCTTCCGCCAAACGTCCAGGCGGACGACCTTATCCAGGCCGGCATGATCGGTCTGCTGGAGGCCAGCCGCAACTATGACCCCAGCCAGGGTGCCAGCTTCGAGACCTATGCCGGCATCCGCATCCGTGGCGCCATGTTAGACGAGATCCGCCGCAGTGACTGGACGCCCAGGTCGGTCCATCGCAAGGCCCGCATGGTGGCTGAGGCGATGCGGGACATCGAAAATGAAGAAGGCCGCGATGCCCGCGATGTGGAAGTGGCAGACGCGCTGGGTATGTCCCTGAGCGACTATCACAAGATTCTTCAGGATGCCTCTGGCTGCAGGATTTTCAGCCTGGAGGAACTGCAGTCAGTGGGAGAACTGCCTCAGGAAAGGAAGGATGGCGCCATCAGCGGTCCCTTCGAAGGCATGCAGCGGGACATGTTCAAAAGCGAGCTTTCCGAGGCCATCGCAGGTCTGCCCGAGCGGGAGCGGCTGGTCATCGCCCTCTATTACGACAAGGAACTGAACCTGCGGGAGATCGGGCATGTGCTCGGCGTGAGTGAATCACGGATATGCCAGATTCACAGCCAGGCCACCCTGCGTCTGAGATCCCGGCTCTCTGAATGGCTTTCCGAGGCACCTGAATAATCCTTTGAAGGGAAGTCGCGTTGGAAGCTGCTTTGGACAAGGGCATGAAGATCCTTATTGTGGACGGTTACGCCGCGATGCGTCGCATCATCCGCAACCTGCTTCGGGATCTGGGCTTCAGCAACACCCATGAGGCAACGGACGGTGATACGGGGCTGCTCATGCTCAGGGAGGGGGGAGTTGATTTTCTGGTTACGGACTGGAAGCTGCCGGGGATGACGGGCCTTGAACTGCTCAAGACGGTGCGGTCGGATCCCGGGTTGAAGGGTTTGCCGGTGCTGATGGTGACTACAGAAGCCAAACGCGAACATATCATCGAGGCAGCCAGGGTGGGGGTCAATGGGTACGTGGTGAAACCCTTCTCCGCAGAGACGCTGGCAGACAAGATCAACAAGATATTTGAGAAACCGGCGGCCTGAGATGGACTATCTGAGCATTCTCGGTATAAGCATCGGCCTGGCCGCAATCCTTGGCGGTAATTTATTGGAAGGCGGTCATCTCGATGCCCTGGTCAACGGTCCGGCCCTGGTAATCGTATTCGGCGGCACCATAGGCGCGGTCATGTTGCAGACGCCCATAAGTATTTTCCTTCAGGCCCTGCGCCTGTCCGGCAAGGTTTTCAGGCCCGAGGAATTTCTCCCCGATCAGGCGATCAAGAAAATGGTCGAGTGGAGCAATGTGGCGCGCAGGGAAGGGCTCCTGGGCCTGGAAAACGCCTCAGAGATCGAGACCGACCTGTTCATCCGCAAAGGCATGCAGCTGCTGGTGGACGGCAGCGAACCGGAGGTTATCAGGAACATACTGGAAGTGGAACTGGACAATCAGGAACAGCAGGACATTCAGGCCGCAAGGGTGTTCGAGTCCATGGGCGGCTACGCGCCCACCATCGGTATCATAGGCGCCGTTCTGGGACTGATCCACGTGATGCAGAACCTGGCGGACCCCAGCAAACTCGGCAGCGGCATTGCAACGGCCTTCGTCGCCACCATTTACGGTGTCGGCCTTGCCAACCTGTTTCTGCTGCCCTTCGGCGGCAAGATGCGCACCCAGGCCCGGGACAAGGCCAGTTATCGGGAATTGATCGTGGAGGGCATCGTGTCCATTGCCGAGGGTGAAAATCCCCGTCACATAGAGTCCAAGCTCCAGGGCTACCTCTGACCCACCGGTATCTGCAGGAATGGCACGTAGAAGACGTCACCAGGAACAGGAGCACCACGAACGCTGGCTGGTGTCATATGCGGATTTCATAACGCTGCTGTTTGCCTTCTTCGTTGTCATGTACTCCATTTCATCCGTCAACGAGGGTAAATACAGGGTGCTGTCCAGCACCCTCACCGGCGCATTCGTTACCCCGGCCCAGAGCATGGATCCCATCCAGATAGGCGAACAGGTGCGCACCCAGATGCCGGTCTCCGGTGAGTATGCCGCACCGGATGCCCGTCCGGACAACCCCAACCCGCCTCCCATCGTCGAGACGGTTCAGGATGAGACGCCTCCCGTAACGGCCCCCGTGACGGGAAAGCCCCTGGCGGCGGTTGAGAAGGAACTGACGGAAAGTCTCAGCGGCTTCATCGACAAGGATCTGGTCTCGGTCAATCGCACGGAGCGGGGTATCGAGGTGGAGATGAAAAGCAAGATGCTGTTTTCCAGCGGCAGCGCTCGCCTCTCCCGCGATGCATTGGGTGTGCTGAAGGGAGTGGCTCGGATCATCAAGCCCCTGCCCAACCAGATCCGTGTGGAGGGCCACACCGACAACGTGCCCATCAAGACCGTCACCTTTCCCTCAAACTGGGAGCTGTCGGCGGCGCGCGCCGCCAGTGTTGTCCATCTTTTTACACGTTTCGATGTCAACTCCAGCCGTATGGCCGCCATCGGCTTTGGCGAGTTTCGCCCCATCGCGACCAACGAGCAGGAGGAGGGAAGGCAGAAAAACCGCCGGGTGGCGATGGTGATTATGGCCGGGGAGCATGAGAGGATGCTGGGAAGCATCTCTGAAAGTGGCGATAACTGAAGATCCATGGCAAGTCGCCTATTTCAGGCATGAAACCTGCATTACCATTACGAAATACTTTTATTCGTCCAAAACTTGACGCTGTAAAACCGGATAGATCGGCGCCGCACATGAACGCAAGGCGCAGGGCAGAGGGGAGTGTTAGCCGGGAGAAAAGCGATGTCTGAAATCAGTCAACCTACATCCATAAAGCCTATCTGGCCCACTCGCAGGGAGCAGGCTCCAACCAAGCGTCGTCCTCCCCAGCTCAAGAATGAACGGGAGGAGAGTGAGGAACAGAACAAGGAGCCGCGCAATGGGGACAGACATGTGGTGGACGACTATGCCTGAGGTCTGGATGCTGACTGCGGCGATCAGCCTGGTGGCGGTGGTCAGCCTGCTTTCGCTGGCGATGACCATTCGGGTACAAAGCCGGAAGCTGTCGGAGCTCCGGGAAGGCATCCGCGCACTCGGCGCGGACTTCAATGCGCTTTGCTCCGGCGCCGCTGGCGTGGATCGGCGCATTTCACGGTTGGAGCGGCAGGGATTGGATCTCGGTCACCGCCAGGAGACCCTGGAGAATCAGAGGCAGGTCGGTGACATGCCTTATGGAGAGGCCATTCAGCTGGTACAAAAAGGCGCTTCTGCCGAGAGGCTGGTTGAAGAACTGGGTCTCAGCCAGGGCGAGGCCGAACTGGTCATGCTGTTGCACGGTATGAAAAAAGAAGACGCGGCCTCGGTCCTGGCAGGGGGCTGAAGGCTGATCGACAGCGCTTTTCAACCTGTGCTGCACTTCTTATGCTTCATCTGTTGCATATTCAAAAAAGTTTATTGTATACGTACGCATCCTCCCCACCCAAGCCCACCGTGTAGCCCGCGTCGAGGCGCGAAGCGCCGGTTGAACAAACATCCCCACACTTCGATTCAAGATCCCACAGTTAACAATCCTTATCCCGAAATCCCCGGATTACGTCAAAGTTCCATACAGGCTAAACTAATCCTTCAAATGACCGGAACGGAGAACCCATGGATATCAAGCAGGATCTGGTACGCCACTACCGCTGGCTGCGCCAATACGGCAATAACGACTCCCACAGCGGCAATGCCTCGGTACGCGTGGAGGATCAGATCTGGCTGACGCCAACCGGTGCCTGCGCCGACACCCTGACGGCCGAGTTTCTGGTAGCCTGCCCCCTGGAGGGCCCCTGCGGCCAGGGCGCATCCCTGGATGGTCCGCTGCATCAGCAGATTTATCAGACAAATCCGGCAGCCAGGGCGGTGCTGCACAGCCACGGTCCCTATACGGTTGCCGCCACACTCGGTGGTGACGATTTTATACCGGTAGATTTCGAGGGTCAGCTCTACTTCCCACGGGTTCCGGTTGTCACGTTTCCCTACGAGGACTATGTAGAGAAGGCACCGAAGGCGGTGGCACAATTATTGGCCACCCACAGAATCGTGGTTGTCCGTGGTCACGGTGTGTACGCCTGCGGCGAGTCACTCAACCTGGCTTACAAGTGGAGTTGTTCCCTGGAACTCTCTGCCAAAACAACATTGATCGCCGCGGGCGCGGGTACAGTTGATTTCAGAAATAATCCCGGGCCGTGAAC
>JAHEHQ010000236.1 GCA_024644505.1 Gammaproteobacteria bacterium | reverse complement strand
CGAGGCTTTGGGCCTGAATACCGGCATCATCGAAAACGAGGCCGGGCTGGCCGAAGTGCTCGAGGCGTGGCGGCGGGATCCGGGACCCGCGCTCTACGAGTGCCCATTGAACCCCGACAAATATATCGAATTGACCGCATGCCTGAGATGAACAGAGAAAAACAGATCCTGGTTGCAGGTGCCGGCTCCGCCGGTCAGCGTCACGGACGGAATCTGGGAGAATTGGGCTGCGTCGCCAGCTACTATGATCCCCGCAAGGACAGGGTCGAGGAGGCCGCCGCCGGAAACCCTGCCGCCGGACGATTCACCGATTTCGACGCGGCCCTTGCCGATCGTCAATGGGATGGGGTGGTCATTGCTTCGCCCCCCAATTTCCACGTGGATCAGATATTGCAGTTTCTGGATGAACAAAGCTGTCCCGTACTCAGTGAAAAACCCCTGAGTATCGACGCGGAATCGGCCGCCCGGCTGATCGAGCACAGTCAGCGCATTCTGCTGGGCTATACGTACCGTTGGTGGCCGCCGCTGTCGGCCTATCGCGACCAGCTTCAAGAGGGCATCATCGGCCCCGTTCGCAACATGCGCTTCGTCATGAGTGCCCATCTGGCAGACTGGCACCCTTGGGAGCCTTACCAGGACTTCTTCATGGCCCACAAGGGACTGGGCGGCGGCGCGCTGCTGGACGAGAGCCACTTTATCGATCTGATGCTCTGGTTTCTCGGCTCGCCTGACAGTGTCTTCGCCAGTGTGGACAAGATCTCCGATCTGGATATAGACAGCGATGACAATGTCGAGATACTGGTCAGTTACGCCTCCGGCGAGCGGGTCAACCTGCACCTCGATCTGATTGGCCGGCCCCATGAGCGCAGCATCACCGCAGTGGGGGAAAAGGGCAGCCTGGTATACAGCTACGAGGATAATGTGATCCTGCACGGTACCCGGGGAGAGAAGGTCTGGAACAGGCAGCCGTTCGAGGGTGAGCGCAACGACATGTTCATGGGTGTAGCCCGTGATTACATCGACATGATCGACGGCAGGCTTACGGACAAACGCTGCACCGTCGAGGACGGTGTCGCCGCCCTGCGGATCGTGGATGCCTGCCGTTTGAGTTCCGCTGAAGGCCGCAAGGTTCTGTTGGGAAATTCCTGAGCATTTTTCGAACATGGATTTCGATCTCTACCTGGGCGGGCCCGACCAGCCCCACAGACGCCTCAGCAATCTCCTGGCCGCGCATGTGGCTGCGGTGCCGACCGGCGGGGACATCGACTGGGTAACCTACTATTTTCGCGACAGGCCGCTGGCCCAGGCGCTGCTCGATGCCCACCGCCGCGGTGTCAGGGTAAGGCTCACGCTGGAAGGTACACCCCGCACACGCCACGCCAATGACCGGGTACTGGCGATGCTGAGGGGGCCCGACGGGTTGGGAGATGCACTGCGGGTCCTGAGCCACCATCCCGTGCCGGGGCTGCGCTGGAAACCCCACCTGCACGAGAAACTCTACTGCTTCTCCCATCCCGATCCCGTTGCCCTGGTGGGCTCGTTCAACCCCTCCGGGGACGATCCGGAGGAGGAGCCTGCCGTCATAGAAGAGATACTGGATCATGATCGCGGCCACAACGCCCTCGTGGCGATGCGCGACCCGAAACTGGTGCAGGGATTGATTCATCATGCCAGGCAGATGCACCGGGGCACACATAACGGCCTGGAGCGTTTCCGGGGGGAGATGAACGGGCCGCTGGAAAGCGGCAACACGTCGATACACTTCTGGCCCAGGGTCCATGGCAACCCCATCTCACGCCTGCTCCGGGGATTCGGTTCAGGTGCCCGGGTTCGGGTGGCGTCATCCCATATCAAGGGTCCGGGCGTCACCAGGGATTTCATCGGCCTGAACAGCCGCGGGGCATCTGTGGATATCCTTGCCGAAAGCACTCGCCGGCGTGTCCCGCCGAGTATCGCCTCCCGGCTGGTTGATGCCGGTATCCGGCTCCGGCGCTACAAACACCCCGAGGGGCTGCCCATGCACAACAAATTTGTACTGGTGGAGGCGGGCGATCAGCACTGGACGGTATTCGGCAGCTGCAACTGGACCTCCCGCTCCCGCTGGCTGAATCATGAGATCGGAGTGATCAGTTCCGATCCCACCCTGTTCCAGATGTTCTCACAATGCTGGGATACCATGAACGGGGAGGTGGCCCAGGACCACTCAAATCCTGCCAATCTCGATTCACATCAACAGGCACACCCAATATGACAGAGACCTGGCTTAATAATCCACGCGAGGGGGCACCCTGCACGATCATTGCGGAAGTGGCCCAGGCCCATGACGGCAGCCTTGGTATGGCCCACGCATTCATAGATGCGGCGGCCAACGCGGGGGCTGATGCCATCAAGTTCCAGACCCACATTGCGGATGCCGAGAGTACACTGGCAGAGCCCTGGCGCAAGCGTTTCAGTCAGCAGGACGTTACCCGTCTCGATTACTGGCGGCGCATGGAGTTCACCCCGGAGCAGTGGCAGGGGCTCAAGGCTCACAGTGATAACCGGGGGCTGCTGTTTCTCAGTTCGCCTTTCTCCATGGCGGCCCTGCAACTGTTGCAGCGCATTGGCGTGGCGGGCTGGAAGATCCCTTCCGGGGAGATCAACAACCCGCATCTGCTGGAGGCCATGGGTGTCAGCGGCCAGCCGATCATGATCTCCACCGGGATGAGCCCCTGGGAGGAGATCGACAAGGCGGTGGAACTGGTGCGGGGGTTTGATGTTCCCCTCGCCGTCCTGCAATGTACGTCCATGTATCCCTGTCCGCCGGAGCAGGTCGGACTCAATGTGATTCAGGAATTTCGTGAGCGGTATCGTTGTGCCGTGGGGCTCTCCGATCATTCGGCGGCCATCTACGCCGGACTGGCTGCCGCGAGTCTCGGTATCGAGGTGCTCGAAGTGCACTTCACCCCGAGCCGGGAACTGTTCGGACCGGATATTCCCGCCTCGGTTACGACGGTCGAATTGAAGCAGCTGGTCGAGGGTGTGCGTGCCATAGAGACCATGCGGGCCCACCCGGTGGATAAATCCGCCCCCTCCGATGCGGTCAAACCGTTGCGCGGTATTTTCATGAAGAGCGTGGTTGCACGGGTGGATATACCGGCGAATACGCTCATCCAGGCCGGACACCTTGCGGCCAAGAAACCGGGCAGCGGGATCCCGGCTGAGCGCATGGATACCCTGATCGGCATGCGTACAAGGGTGGCTATCGCAAAGGACAGCCTGATCTCCATGAAAGAATTGACGGAAGACTGATATGAGTGTTCGCAAAGTCTGCGTGGTCATTACGGCCCGGCCCAGTTATTCGAGGGTGCGCTCCGTGCTCACCGCTATCAAGGAACACCCGGACCTGGAGCTGCAGCTGGTGGTTGCGGCATCGGCACTGCTGGAACGCTACGGCAATGCCCATCTGGTGATGGAGAACGAGGGTTTTCATATCGACCGCCGGATCTACATGATCGTGGAAGGGGAGACCCTGGTGACGTCGGCAAAGTCCACCGGACTCGGGCTGGCGGAGATAGCGACAACCCTGGACGACCTCAAACCCGACATGGTGATCACCATCGCCGACCGCTTCGAGACCATAGCCACGGCGATCGCGGCGACCTATACCAATATCCCGCTGGTGCATATTCAGGGCGGAGAGGTGACCGGGTCCATCGACGAGAAGGTGCGACATGCCATCACCAAGCTGGCCGATATCCATCTGGTTGCCAGCGACAAGGCGCGGGACCGGGTGGTTCGTATGGGCGAACGGGAGGAAAAGGTATTCGTTACGGGCTGCCCGTCCATCGATGTGGCGGCCAACGCCGTTTCCCATGACAAACTTGTCCTCGATAACATATTCGACCGGTTCGGCGGCGTCGGCGAGCTGCTGGATCTGAGTAAGGGTTACATCGTGGTGCTGCAGCATCCGGTGACGACCGAGTATCAGGAGGCGCGGCATCATATCGAAGAGACACTGCACGCAGTGGCGGATTCGGGACTCGATACGCTCTGGTTCTGGCCTAACGTGGACGCAGGCTCCGACGGTACCTCAAAGGGTATCCGTGCCTTCCGGGAAGCCCATAGGCTGCCGCACATCCATTTTTTCAAAAACCTGCCCCCGGAAGATTTTCTGCAGGTGCTGCATCACAGCCGATGCATCGTCGGAAATTCCAGCGTGGCGATACGTGAATGTGCGTTTCTCGGTGTCCCGGCGGTCAATATAGGCACCCGCCAGAGTGGTCGTGACCGGGGGAGAAACGTTCTCGATGTGGATTATGATCGTAACCGGATACGGTCGGCCATCGATACCCAGATCCATGCTCCCCGCCCTGAACCGGACCTGCTCTACGGGGACGGTAACGCGGGAGAACGCATAGCGGACCTGCTGTCCAGGGTGGAGCTCGGGATCGACAAGCAGCTTACCTATTGAAGGTGGGCTGTCGATTTTCGAGATATATTCTCAAAAGTCTATGCGTGATTTCTTTGGGATAAACCGCCAAGGCGCCTAGAATTGTAGGGTCGAATTCATTCGACCGATGACTATTTTGAACCAACTGGCTATTGGCCGAATGAATTCGGCCCTACAAGGGTTGGCCGAATGAATTCGGCCCTACAAGGGTAGGAGGGGCGAAAATAACAACGGTGTGTTCAGGGATCGATGCCGGAATGCTGTTGATCCTCAATCAGGGTAGCCCGTCCCCCCTGCAGGCGATA
>JAHEHQ010000235.1 GCA_024644505.1 Gammaproteobacteria bacterium | reverse complement strand
GCCCACTGTTTTCTCCACGCTGGTGCGGCTGCAGGGGTGGAACGTTGTTTCAGACTCCTGGAGGCATGAAGAGGAGCGCCCCTTCCCGGTCCAGGAACGACAAGGGCCTGTCAACAGATCCCGGGTTAAAAACCTAGAATCTTATCCGTGCCGGAAATCAGCCCACCGTCAGCCTGGACGCCAGTTCCAGGATCATGGGCCTGAGTTGCGGGTGCTTCAATCTGTCCACCGCAGCCTCCGGAGAGACCCACGCCCGGTCACGAAAATTCTCCAGCCATTCTTCCTCTGGCAGGACCCGGGTGACCTCCATGGGGTAGACATCCACGGTACAGGTCCCCCCCCACTTTTCGTAGGTGTATCTGCCGACGGATGCCCCGGAAGCCTTTCCTTCTATCCCCGCCTCTTCGAAGGCTTCCTTGGCCGCCGAATCCGCAGGTGAAAGATCCGGTTCCACGATACCTTTGGGCACTATCCAATGCTTACCTTTCCGCGACGAGATCACCATGATCTCTGTCCGCCCCTCGTGTACACGGTAAGGTATGACCGAAGACTGGGTATAGTAATACTCGGGGCGATCCCCCACTTTGGTGCCGTCGCTCCCCACAAACTGCAAGGGCAGCTCCACGGGGCGCGTGATGGAAAGAACCTTGGCGCAGCCCTGTTCCAGGCGATCCCAACCGCCCTTTACCCGCAGCCGGGCAAGGGTCGCGGTCGGCATCAGCTTCCCGTCTTCCGGCAGGGGTGGCGGCATATCCGCCAGGTGCACCACCAGATCCTCCAGCCCCGGATTATGCCCGACGATCATCACCCGCCGCGCCTTTTTAGGGCATTCACGCAACACCGCAACCAGCTCATCCTCATAGGCCCCGTATACCCGCCGATCCTTGTGAATCTTCCCGACTTCCAGCCCCATTGCCTTGCAGGCCTTCTCGGCAGTGGTGATGGCACGCTCCGCCGGAGAACTGACGACATAATCGGGGATCATCCCCTGCTGCTGCATCCACTGCCCCATGCGCTGGGCCCCAAGCGCTCCCCGCTCCTTGAGCGGTCTGTGAAAATCATCGGTGCCGGCACTCCAATCAGATTTCCCGTGGCGCAGGATAAGCAGTTCTGAGTTCATGGTGATTTCCTTGAATTGAGACTGGCCCGTATTCTCACACAAGTCGGCGCTGCCCGACATACTCCCGATCTGGGGCCCCTTTCACGCACTGCAGAAACGTTGGGCCGGCAGCGGCTCAGCCGATCAGACCCAGGTAAACACCCCGATGCCTGTTCGACAAATACCCGAGAAGCGGGGCCATGGAGGCCATGTGAAAATTCAGGCCCGGTAACTCACCGAGCGGCACCCAAACCACCTCGATCTGGGTTCTGTCAGGCTTGGGGCCGTTGCCTGTCCTGTATTCGGCAGGCAATGAACAGCTGAACAAAAACTCCACCTGATGCCTGGTGGCGGGAGGCTCTGTCCGCTTTCGTTTGAAGAAGTCGGCCACGTGCAGCAGATCCTGGATCTCCACCCGTGCCCCCAACTCCTCGAAACACTCCCGCTCCAGGGCCTCATGCAGGGTCTCGCCGGGGTCCTGGGATCCGCCGGGCAGCGCGAATCCCTCTCCCCGCTCGCCTCCGTCCTTGCGGAGCATCAGGACACGGTCATTTTTCACGATGAGCGCCCGGACCGCATTGCGGGTCTCAGGCAGGAGGTTCTCGATAGTCATGGTGATGGCAGTATAAAGGCCGGGATGACAAAGAACACAGGATTGTTCGATCCGGTTCGCTTTTTAATAAATTTGCAGCCTGCGTCGAGCGCAGCGAAACGCGGGGAAAATCCCCCCGGGTAAGAGTAGAATGAAGGGGCAGCCTTCCCACCCACCGCAATCGTGACATGAAACCGATCAAGATCACCCGAACGGTGCAGCTCCCCGACCCGTTGCGCATCCTGCGTTACCGCAAGGCGCCGGAGCTCGGACCGGCCATACTCTTTTTCAGCGGTGGCACCGCCCTCAACGGTATCAGCCGCTTGCTGAAGAACTACACCTACAACTCGGTCCACATCGTAACCCCTTTCGACTCCGGCGGAAGCTCCCGTAAGCTGCGCCAGGCATTTGCCATGCCGGCCATCGGCGACCTGAGAAGCCGTCTCATGGCACTGGCCGATGACACGGTGATTGGGAACCCGGAAGTGTACCAGCTCTTTACCTACCGCTTTCCGCGCAATGAATCCAACGAAGAGCTGCTGCAACAGCTGGAGACCATGATCCGGGGAACCGACCCACTGACCGCTGCCATACCCAATCCCATGCGAAGGCTCATCTGCACACAGATCGGATACTTCTGGGATGCCATGCCGGAGGATTTCGATTTGCGGGGTGCCAGCATCGGCAACCTGATACTGTGCGGCGGCTATCTCAACAACCACAAGCATCTGGACCCCATCATCTTCCTGTTTTCCAAACTGGTCGAGGTGCACGGCACGGTGAGAGCGGTAGTCAACGACAACCTGCACCTGGCCGCAGAACTCGAGGATGGCAGCCGAGTCATCGGTCAGCATCTGCTCACCGGCAAAGAGACCGAGCCGCTCTCCTCCCCCATCAGGGAGTTGCATCTTTGCAAGAATCTGGAAACCTTCACACCAGCCCGATCAAAGATTCTGACAAAGAACCGCGGGCTCATTCAGGAGGCTGATCTGATCTGCTTCCCACCCGGGAGCTTCTACACCAGCCTGATCGCCAACCTGTTGCCGGAGGGGATTGGCTCGGCGGTGGCGGCTAGCGACTGTCCGAAGGTGTACATTCCCAACCTGGGGACCGATCCTGAACAGATCGGTATGGATATGGACCGCAGGGTGACGACACTCCTGAACTATCTTCGCAGGGATGCCGAAAAAACCGGTGATGAGGTAAAACTCCTGGATTTCGTGCTAATCGACAGCAAACGGGGAAACTACGGCTCCAGGCTCTCAGAGGACCTGATGCAGCACCTGGGTGTCCAGATTATAGATATGACTTTGATCAGCGAGCAGAGCAAACCCCATTACGATGCGGATCTGCTGGTTGCTGCATTGCTGTCCCTGACCTGAAACCGGCCAGAGGATCGGGCTGTAATCAGTCGCTGGATATGGCGTTTCGGGTGTTGTTGACCCGTTCGCGCAGTTCCTTACCCGGCTTGAAATGCGGGACGTATTTTCCCGCCAGCGCCACGGACTCACCGGTTTTGGGATTCCTTCCCTGACGAGGCGAGCGGTAGTGCAGCGAGAAGCTGCCAAATCCGCGGATCTCAATTCGATCTCCAGATGCCAGCGCCTGGCTCATCTGTTCCAACATGCATTTGACGGCCAGTTCCACGTCACGATAGGCAAGATGGTTCTGCTCTTTGGCGATCAAGTCAATCAGTTCAGATTTGGTCATTCCTTTGTCGACTCCTCGATTCTGACCGGGCCCTGGAGGGCCCGGTCATATTCAGGGAAATGGAACAAGAAAGGCGGGCGTCCGCCTAGTCCTCGTCCATCTGTTGCTTGAGCAAATCACCGAGAGTTGCAGTACCCCCCACGGAATCGCGGGAGTAGGACTGTATCGCGGCTTGCTCTTCTGCGTAGTCTTTGGCCTTAATGGACAGTGTGATGGTGCGGTTCTTGCGATCGACCCCCATGAACTTGGCCTCCACGCTATCTCCTTCCTTGAGTGCCGTACGGGCATCTTCCACCCGTTCGCGGGAGATCTCCGATGCACGGAGATAGCCCTCAACACCCTCGTCCAGGATAATGACAGCACCGCGGGCATCGATCTCTTTGACAGTACCGGTCACGATGGTCCCCTTGGCATTGGCACCCAGGTAGGTGGAGAAGGGATCTTTGTCCAGCTGTTTCACGCCAAGCGAAATCCGCTCCCGCTCGGGATCTACCGACAAGACCACGGTTTCCAGGTCCTGTCCCTTCTTATAGGTGCGAATCGCATCCTCGCCGCCTTCGTCCCAGGTGATATCGGAGAGATGAACCAGTCCGTCGATACCGCCATCGAGCCCGATGAAGATACCGAAATCGGTAATGGATTTGATCTTTCCGGAGACGTGGTCGCCCTTCTTGTGGGTCTCGGCGAAATCCTCCCAGGGATTGGACTGGCACTGTTTCATGCCCAGAGAGATACGGCGGCGCTCCTCGTCGATGTCCAGCACGATCACTTCCACCTCGTCATCGAGCTGCACCAGCTTGGAGGGATGAATGTTCTTGTTGGTCCAGTCCATCTCTGAAACGTGAACCAGACCTTCCACACCTTCCTCGATCTCCACGAAGCAGCCATAGTCGGCCAGATTGGTGACCTTTCCGAACAGGCGTGTGCCTTCCGGGTAGCGGCGCGCGAGATTGCTCCACGGATCGTCGCCCATCTGCTTCAGGCCCAGGGAAACACGCTGTTTTTCACGATCGAACTTGAGCACCTTGACCATGATCTCGTCGCCGATCTCAACCACCTCGGAGGGGTGCTTGACCCTTTTCCAGGCCATGTCGGTGATATGCAGCAGGCCGTCGATGCCGCCCAGGTCCACGAAGGCACCGTAGTCGGTGAGGTTCTTGACGATACCCTTGATCTCCTGGCCTTCCTGTAACGACTCGAGCAGCGCTTCACGCTCCGCGCTGTATTCGGTCTCTACCACCGCGCGGCGGCTGACCACGACATTATTGCGACGCTGATCCAGCTTGATGACCTTGAATTCCAGGTCCTTGTTTTCCAGATACGCGGTATCGCGCACC
>JAHEHQ010000234.1 GCA_024644505.1 Gammaproteobacteria bacterium | reverse complement strand
AGGTCTGCCGGGCCTTGTACCGCACCTTCCAGCTGTCCGACGGTGAGCGAGGAGGCAATGGCCCCGGTGAAACCGGAGATGATGATGATCGAGGCGAACATCCACAAAAGACCGACTACCCGCCCTCCGAAGGTGCTTGGCGCCTTGTCCCCGTAGCCCACCGTGGTCATGGTGACCGCCGACCACCAGAAGCCTGAGCCGATGCCCTCAGCGGGGCTGCCCCCGAACTGCTCGGGGTTCGCACGGCGCTCCAGCAGCCACACCAGCAGACCGATGACGAACAGCACCGAGGAGAGCAGCCCGACCGCGATGAAAAACTCCCGGGAGACCAGCCGCCCGAGCAGCGCGAGTACTCCGCCGCCGCCGGATTGCGCGGCGATAGCCAGGCCGGTTGTGTAGAAGGGGTGCGTGAAGTCGAAGGCCTGTTCACGTTCGGCGGTCACAGTGAGCGCGGCAACACCCGCATCCACCTCGCCGGCGGCCACCGCATCGATCAGTCCATTGAGGTCGTATTCCCGGAATTCATAGGTAACACCGAGCCGCTCCGCCAGGCCTGCCCAAAGTTCTATGCTGATCCCTTCCCAGGTGCCGTCGGATTGTTTCATGGCAAAAGGGGGCGCCTCCTTGGTGCCTATCAGCCAATGACGGGGCGTCTCGCTGGCAGTCGCGGCGGCGTGGCTAATCAGCAACACCAGACTAACCAGGATCTCAAGAACTTTTGTGTGTCTTCGAAAAATCTGGTGCATTACGACCTTCTCCCATTCAAATTAACTGCGTCCTGGATGATGCAGCCCGGAATATTCTTGTCTTCTTTTATGTATCGGTGGTGAGAACGATCAACTCATCCCCGTGCGACAGCTGAAGCTGTTGCTCCCGCAGCGGATTGAGTTGAACCCCGCTACCTTGTACCCCTTCTGCGCGGCGTATACCGATGGCTGTCTCCCCGCGTGAATTTACCGCCCGCTGCAATTCGGCAAAGCGATGAGTACCGCTTGTGAGGCCATAGTCCTCAAAGGGGCGAAAGAAGATTTCGCTGCCGCCAGAGCTGAACAGCTCGTCTATTACCGCCCGCAATTCCCGCCGCAGGGCCACGCGGGCCAGCATGTGACTGATGATTACGGGACTGACGATGGTCTCGCCGGCCCGATTCTCCAGGAGTGGAATATTGTCCGGATCGGTCAATTCCACCAGAAGCTGGGGAGCCTCCGCCCCGGAAGGCACCAACCCACCAAGCAGCAGATAGCCGAGAACGGTCCGGGCATCCGACTCGTCCCCGGGTTTCAGCCGTTCGCTGGCCAGCAGGACAACGTTGTCGTAACCGGACGGGTCGAGGCTTTCCAGTTGCGCAGGTATGGCATAGTCCAGCTCCAGCTGCCTGACCTGGAGACTCTCTATCGGTACCTCGTGAGCCTTGATCCAGCCGTTGCGTTTAGCTGCAGAAACCATGGAGACCACATCTATTGCGAACTGCTCGTTGGTATAGGAGGCAAACTCGCCAAGCAAGGCGGGCACGCGGTGATTCCAGCCCAACAACAGGATTCTTCGGAGGCCCGGCGCCGTTACCTTGGGCGCCGCCAGTTCCTCCGGCAAGGTTTCCATGCTGTCAACCGTCTCGGGTGGTGCCGCATCATCGTAGCTGCGAGCTAACAGCACCAGCCGATCGTCGGCCATCAGCCGGAGGTCGTCGGGGGGGTTGAGCATAGCCCGGTAGCTGCCGGCGTCGAGACGAGCGATCCCAAGCAGCACAGCCTCTGCGAAGGCGCTCGCCACCTGCTGCACCGACTCCCCGGCCAGACTTGACCCGTCACGCACGTATATCTGGCTGCCTGTCTTGTCGCTCAGAAGCTCGTCATAGATTTCCGATAGTCCGGGGTGGCGCACGTTCTGGGCAACCAGGCGGTTGATCACCTGGTCTCCGGCAATAATCTCCAGCGGGCCCCGGTAGAGAGTGCGCATGCGGCTGGCAAGGTTAAAATCCTGTATCTCCACGATGACGATGGGCAGCTCTTCATCCGCCTGTTGGTCGAGCGCGGCACCCAGCGTCATCAGTGCCTTGACGGTGCGCGCATCGGCCTGCATAGAGCCCGCGTCGACGGCATCCGCGGCTGGGATGAGAATCGCCGCAGCATGAGCGAAATCCACCCTCTCCAGGTGGTCGAGGCGCAGGGGGGACCCGTTGCGCAGAATGATCTGGCGGGCGTTCCAGTGTTCGCCAAGCCGGTCTCTGATCTCCTGCATGAGGACGGCATCCGCCTGCTCCGCAAGTAAAGCCAGGCGCAGGTGCCGCGCACCACGCCGTCTCAGGAAGCGGAGTACCCGGCCCTGAGAGGCCATGATTTCCTTCAGGATGGTCGGCGTGCGGCTGGTCCAGCCGAGCACCACGAAATGCTCCTGCAGAGCGACCGGCGTCAGACCAAGCTCCAGACGTTGCATGGTCTCCACCAGCCATTGTGTCAGGATCGCTATCAGAGAGCCGGTGAACAGGATAAAGCCCAATAACGTGATAACTGCCGATACCGTGCGCTTGACGGCACCCGCATCCTCGCCGAGATAGCCCGCATCCGTCAGTCGCAGGAAAGCCCACCAGACCGCATCCCCAGTGGATTCGAATTCGGGCGCCAGCAAGCGCATCAAAAGCCCCCCTCCGAGAGAGATAACCAAAACCATGAAGGCGATAACAGCGAACCGCGAGAGGGGCCCTCGCACCAACGCCCGTTCCAACCGAAATATGAGCCAATCCTTCAGGCGTGAAAACATGGGGTGCCCCTTCTAGAAACGTGATCGGCTTGATTTATCCTGCACAAAATGATCATCCGCTGAGCGATGCCAGGACATCTCTGATGCAGAATGTTTGATTGGATCACCGATTTTATCTGACGTTTTTTTATAGGCCCGATTCTCGTCAAACAGTCACTGGAATCGAGTATCGAGACGGCTGCAGGTAAGTGCCACCCTTGTATAGGGATTTTAATCATTGGGTATGAGCCGTTGCGGATAAGTCACGCTTATACGAATTTATTACGGTAGTCCACTTCAGACTTTACAGAACCTTGCCTGATTCTGCCGCTCTTGCCACGAAGAATCAATTTTCTTTACCTCCAGATTCTGGCGATACAGCCCCCCAACGCAGGAAGCATAGATCCTCAAATTCAGCCGTTGTCAGGCCTTCTTCTCACTGGCCGCCATCCGGTTCTGACTGCCATACCCTATTTGTATATCACCTAAGCTGAGGATTCGCACAGGCAACAGAATTCACCGGATGTTCAAACGGTGCGGACCCGCTCTGTCTTCTCTGGTCGAAACTCCGGTGGATAAACTGAAAGTCATTTTAACAATGTAAACACCTACTGTACTTTAGGGTAGTATTTATTTTTTGAAATCTTGGTGAACCTATGCGATACCCAAGCGCCCCTGAACTCCGGCGCAGACTTTCGCGAGCGCTCTGGAGCCCGGATCTCGCCTCCTTGCCCTGGTGGAGACGTGGATTTCTGAGATGGGTTCGTCTGATCTATCTGGTCGGCCGCGACCTGATGGACGGCCAGTTGAGCCTGCAGGCAATGAGTCTCGTTTATACCACACTGCTCTCGCTGGTCCCGCTGCTGGCGGTCAGCTTTTCGGTGCTGAAGGCCTTTGATGTGCACAACCAGATTGAGCCCATAATGCTCAATTTCATGATGCCGCTGGGTGACAGGGGCGCGGAGATCACAGCCAATGTAATTGGCTTCGTCGACAACATCAAAGTCGGGGTCCTGGGGGCGGTTGGTCTCGGTTTGCTCATTTACACCGTAATCTCGCTGGTCCAGAAAATCGAGCACGCCTTCAACTATACCTGGCACGTCAGGCAGGGGCGTTCTTTCGTCGAGCGATTCAGGGATTATCTGAGTGTTATCATGATCGGTCCGGTCCTGGTCTTCTCGGCCCTGGGTGCAACCGCTTCACTCATGAACTACTCGGTAGTGCAGGCACTCGTCAAATTGCCTGGCCTCGCCTGGGTAGTGGAATCTATCGGGACCCTTATACCCTACCTTTTCGTCATAGCGGCATTCACCTTCGTCTACAAATTTGTGCCCAATACACGAGTACGCCTGGGTTCCGCCACAGTCGGGGCCTTGTTTGCGGGTTTTCTCTGGCAAACGGTTGGCTGGGGCTTTGCTTCGTTCGTTGTTACCTCGGCCAAATACGCCGCTATCTACTCTGGGTTCGCGATTCTGATCATATTCATGATTTGGCTTTATGTGGCATGGCTTATCCTGCTGGTAGGAGCCAGCATCGCTTTTTATCACCAACACCCGGAGTTCCTGACCGTGCGCAGCCGTGAAACGAGCCTGAGCATCCGACTGAAGGAACGTCTGGCCCTCTCGGTGATGTATTTAATCACTAGGAGCCACTATCGCGGGACCAGCCCATGGACCTTGGAGGGTCTGGCAAAACACCTGGCAGTACCGACGGATGATGTAATCAGTGTCATCGCTCCCCTGGAAACCCGCGGACTCGTGATTGCGGCGGGCGAGGAACCGTGCGTCTACGTTCCCGCTCAGGCTCCGGAAAGCATTGCAGTGAAAACCCTTCTCGAGGCGGTCCGCAGCGGCGGGAACCTATCGGATCCAGACACTCAACAACTTTGCCGGGAGCAGGCCGTGGATGACCTCATCAGTCGCGTCGATCAAGCCATGGATACCGCCCTGGCGGGCATTACACTGCGCGAGCTTTGTGTGGGCACTGCGCCGCAAGCGGCACCGG
>JAHEHQ010000233.1 GCA_024644505.1 Gammaproteobacteria bacterium | reverse complement strand
GTATCTTCGGGGCGTTCCCCGTTCAGGCCTCAACCGACGGCGTTCCTTGCCCTGTCGAATCGATGCTGGAGCCGCTCCATCTCCACGGCGGCCAACGGACCCGCCAGATACCAGGCCCGCACCAACTGGTGGGGATCCTCGTGACTATGCTCCTCTCCCTCCGCCAGCCGTTCAGACAATCGCTTGACCTGAAAGACAAGACGGTCCTCCGCATACTCCTCCGGGGAATCGATTCCTGCGAGTATTTCCATGTTCAGGCAGATTCGGCACCTTGCCTCCAGATTCTCCCCGAAAGCGGACATCCACTGTTCTCGTGACACCTTCCCGGTCAGTACCTCGAGGGCGGCATTGAAGCGTTGTTCGATTGCCGATTGCAGCTCTGTGTCCAGGAGCGGGGGGAGCTCACCCCACCGCTGTTGCCAGAGGCCTGCGTCGGGCGTCTGACCGGCCGTTGCCTCCAGTTCGCTTTCCAGTGTCCGGCACAGCTCGGCAAAGTCCCGGAGTCGTCCCAGCTGCTTGAGTTCCTGGTTTTCGCGAAGCTGTCGAATACGATTCATTGCCCCCCGCACTGCTTCATCCCATCGCCTCTGCAGTTTGGGTATCTCGTGCCTGGGCAACTCCTGGGACAACCCGTCGCTCCAGGCGCCCTGCAGCCTGTGCACCTCATGCAGCAGGTCGTCGGGTTCGAACGAGCCGTCTTCCATCAGTTCTTCCAGCTTCGCGCAGAGGTTTCTCAGGACAGCGATGTGTCCCTTGATCTCATTTTGGTGGGCGCTCCGGATCTCCCGTTGACGATCGAAGACCTTGTTGCAGTTTTCCCGGAACTGCTCCCACAGGCGATTCTCCTGGGCGCGTTTTGAAGGCACCGTGGTTTGCCAGCGCCGCTGCAGTGCCTTGACCTCAACCATGGCGCGTTCCAGATCCGGTTCATCGGCCAGAACACGCGCCTGTTCGATCAGTTGCTGCTTCATGGCTCTGTTGCGGCTGCGCTCCTCCGCCAGGTGGGCGTCCAGCGCCTTTATGGCAGTCCGATAGCGTTTGTCGAGATGCTTCCGCTGCCTGGGCTCAACCGGTGCCATGCGTCCCCACTCGGTTCGGGTTTCGCGCTCGGCACGCACCAGCCTCTTCCAGTCCACGCGCTCCCAGTCGATGCGCTCCAGGAAGGTCTCGAGCTGCTCGCAAAGGGCCTCACGGGCGCGTAGGGCCTCCTCGCGGTGTCGGGCCAGCTCTTCCAGGTGGGGACGGCAGCGTTCGTAGACCGTATCGGCCGCCCGGTGAAACCGCTCCCTGAGTCCCGTGCTCACCCTTGACCCGTCCCGATCAAGTTTTTTCCAGTCCGCCTGCAGGGTCTTCACCTCCTCGGTGAGATCCTCCAGTGAAATCTCTGCCGTGATCAGCTGTTCAATCTTTTCGCACAATTCCACGCGATGCTGTTCCGTGCCCCATTTGCGCCATTTCTGCAGATCGCGCAGGCGGGGTGTGAGCTGGTGCAGCTGATGCCCCACCTTTTTGACCTGTTGTTCCATTCCGGAGGCCTGGATCAGCTCCAGATCCGAGTGAAGGCTCTGGTGAAGCGCGGTGGCTTTCTTGAGTTCCCCTTCGTCGAGTTGCTGTTGGAAAAGTGCAATACGGTCCGGAAGCCGCTCCAGCTTTTCGCGGGCGTGGCGGCTCTGCTTCTCCAAACGCGCCTCGAGCCGTTTTTTCATCTCCTCGTAGCTTCCGGCAGCTTGGACACCTGGTTTCAGGGCGGAGAGCCGGTCTCCTTCCCTCTGCCATTTATCCAGTTGTTTTTTCTGCAGGGGAGATGACCCCTCCAGCCAGGTCTGAGCCTGCTCTTGCAGGGCGCTCAGGCGCTTTTCCGCCTGGTTCAGGCTGCGTTTCTGCGCTATCGAGGACTCGAGGTCCTCGACGAGCCGCCGAAACCGACGGTCGAGTTCCCGGTCTTCATCCCGTGGAATCCTATCCATATGATTCCAGTGTGTCTTGATCTCCGCCAGCCGGTCCTGGAGCTTTTCGATTCCGATGGACCCGGGATCCATTCCGGCCAACTCCTCGATGATGCCCTGTTTGCTCGAGATCGCCAGCAGGCCGTCCTGTTCAGCCCGGGCCCGCTCCTGCTCGTTTTTCTCCTGGGCGTGGTAGCCTTCCAGAAATGCTTCACGGGCCTTTCGAAATCGCGACTCCAGTTCGGGGGGGACATCCGCAAGCCCAACCCATTGATGGTCGAGATGCTCCATGAGGGCCTTGCCCTGGGACCAGGTACCCTGACTGCCGAGTTTCTCGACACGGCTGCACAGGGCTTCGGCCTCGGCATGGGTCCGCGCCGGTGCCTGCTCCTGCTCGGCAATCTGCTTGAGCTTGTCCCGCACCAGGCGGTAGACGGACTTGTCCCGCTTTGCGACCCCGCGGGCGACCCGCTCCAACATTGCTTTGTCGTGCAGACGTTCCGCCGCCGCATGGCGGACCGCGGAAACCCCGTCCTCCAGCGCACAGCGGCCGAGTATCTCGTTGTCCGTTACCCGGGCCAGGGCCGTGATACGAAGCTGGGGATCCTTGCCATCCAACGACAGCTTCGCGGCGAAGGAAGGGTGGCTGTCATTTGCCAGGAATGTCATGCGGGTTTCCAGGTCCGGACTTTCCTGGCTGGCACCGCTGAGCAGTTCCTCCAGTCTGGATGCTGCAAAATCCCTGACGCCCGCATCATCATTTTCCTGGGAAATCATCTGTAACCGGGAGAGATCCAGGATCATGCGACAGGCCTTGAGGCGGTTTTCCGGATTCGGGTCCTTTTGAACCCGCGCCATCAGATCATCGGTTGTTTCCCCGGGATTCTGGCCACGGCCGGCCTGCAGCCAGTTACCCTTAAAAATTCGCTTTATAATCATGGCGATGGTTTCTGTGCTTCTTTACCAATGAAGTGATTCTAACTCAATTCGGGCTCATGCCCACCCGGGTTGAGCCCATTGTCCTGTCACGGGAAAAGAAAACTGCTCCGGTCAATGCGTATTGTCAATGCTCGTTTAATCACACGGATAATATGGTAGAGCCCAGCCGAGTGAGCTGAAGCTGTTTAGCTGGTGAAGGTTCTAACCAGGAGTATCGAATGTATAAGATGCTGGTTCCACAGGATGCCCAAAAGGTATTCCGGTTTGAAGGGGAAATGGTAGGCGAGGCATTGGGAACGCCGGATCGCGTGGATCCGGAATATAGGGATAGCAAGGACCGCTGGTCGGAATTGAGACTCTACAGTACGTTGGATGGCCGCTACGTCTGCGAACAGGTCCGCAGCAGTCACTGGAAGGGCGGCAATGAACGCCACAGGGCGGCCGTGTGTGATACGGAAAGGGAGGTTATGGAGTTCTTCGGGAAAAGCCGCCTGGCCAAGGAACTCTACATGGATGCGGATATCTACTGTGTGGAGCAGTTCGAATAGGGAATAAATCTATTACTGGTAGCCCGTGTTTCGCTGCGCTCTGCACAGGCTACCTGTAGGGTGGTATGTGGTGAGTGAAAACGAACCGCATCGAACCCTGCCCTGGATTCCCCTGTCAACATCCTGATTTCCTAACGGATCGATCCTGATAGAATTGGAGCGAGGCTCGCTTTTGGGATCAGTATGAAAACCGGTTATCTCTATCTGCAAACCCACCCTGACCACCCGGGGATGGTTCGTTTTCTGACCAGGGACACAATGCCTGACACGGACCCCGCATCCCATCCCCATGAACCCACCATCCGTTACGTTGCCCGTTTCAGCGACATCGAGGCGGCGCAGATGCATGTGCAGAACAGTCTCCATCGCCAGCTCGTGGATATAGACACACACATGTACAGGGTAAGCCTGCCGGAGGCTATGGCCGTTATCGAATCGGATGGACTGAAGCACGAAAGAGTCTGGCTCGATCCGTCACTGGGCGACCGGGAACTGGGGCTCATGGAACAGTCTGCCAGGGAACGGCGTAACAAATTCCGCCAGTCAGACCGGATTTGGCAGGGTGTGGGTCTGCTGTTCGTGGCGCTATTGCTGCTTCGGGTTCTTGGTCTGTTCTGAAGGATTTTCAGTTCATTATCCGGAAGATTGCCGGACCGGCCGAAAAGCTGCGGCAGACCCGGGTTGACGCTTCTTCCCATCTGCTGCAGACTGGCTTTAAGTTACGGATTTAAAACCTTTCCAGATGCTTCTGTCCCAAAGCAGACAACCTGCTGACCCCAGCGTATGCCAGTTAGGGCAGGGCAATTTTTGGTATCCCAATCGACCCGCCGCATCAAATGGATACGTATCGGAGGACGTTACCGGTGAATGAAACAAGGCAGACGGTTCTCGTTGTGGACGATACCCCCGTCAATATCGATCTGCTCAGCGATATTCTGGCCTGCACGGAACGCCGTTTTGCCAGTGACAGGCCGGACGGGAGCGTGGCGTGAATCCGACTGGTTCCCGCGGGGGCCAGGTAAAGGATGTAACGGGCGACGATGATGCATTACAGCTGCTGGAAATCGTAAAAAACCTTGTCGTTGAGCTGCATCCCCAGGATGCCCACAGGCTGCGGGTAACACTGGACAGTGCCCTGGACAGGGATCTGGGCTTTGACAGCCTGTCCCGGGTGGAACTGATGCTCCGTATCGAGCGGGCCTTCTCCACGAGTTTTCCGGAACGGTTGCTGGCAGGTGCGGAAACCCCGCGTGATCTGCTTCAGGCGTTGCGCACACTCCCATCCGGATTGGTATCCGCGGCACTTGAAC
>JAHEHQ010000232.1 GCA_024644505.1 Gammaproteobacteria bacterium | reverse complement strand
CAAAATGGCAAAGAAAACCATCAAGATCAGGGCCAAGGCGAAAGACGACATAGTGACCGTCAAAGCCCTGATGACCCACCCCATGGAGACCGGCGCACGCAAGGACAAGTCCGGTGCGTTGATACCCGCGCACTTCATCCAGGAAGTCACCTGTGAATCCGGCGGAAAGACCCGGCTTACGGCCAACTGGAGCGGCGGCGTATCCAAGAATCCTTATCTCTCTTTCAAATTCAAGGGAGCCGGCAAGGGGGATGCGGTAAAACTGACCTGGGTGGACAACAAGGGCAACAGCGATTCGGTGGAATCCACGATCGGTTGACCTGTCTGGAAGATCACGGGAACCCGTATCGGGTCTGCCCCGTGGCTGACAACCAGCCCTGTGTGTGTGCCTGAAGGATGGATCTGCAATGACAATATCTAGAAGAGAGTTTGTTCGACTGATGGGACTGGCCGGCGCCGCCGGCATCTTACCGGGTTCCGTATTTTCCGCGGCCCGAAAACCGTCTGATCTCTACGAGATCCCCCGGTTCGGTAATGTCTGCCTGATGCACATGACCGATTGTCACGCACAGCTCAATCCCGTCTATTTCCGGGAGCCCAGCGTAAACCTGGGAATCGGCGGGGCGAAGGGCAAGGCGCCGCATCTCGTCGGCAATGCATTGCTCTCGCATTTCGGGGTGGAACCCAACTCCATCGAGGCCCACGCCTTTACCTATCTTAACTTCGACCAGGCAGCCCGGGAGTATGGCCGCGTCGGGGGATTTTCCCATCTGTCCTCCCTGGTAAAGCGAGTCAGGGCGGAGCGCGGTGACGGCAACAGCCTGCTGATGGACGGTGGGGATACCTGGCAGGGTTCCGGTACCGCTTACTGGACCCGGGGCAGGGACATGGTTGAGGCCTGCAACCTGCTGGGTGTGGATGTCATGACGGGCCACTGGGAGTTCACCTATCTGGACAAGGAGGTGATCGCGAACATCGGTGAGTTCAAAGGCGATTTCGTGGCCCAGAACGTGAGCATCAGTGACGAGGCCCTGTTCGACTACAGATTTGCCGATTTTGAGGGATTCAACGAGGACATGGGGCTTGCTTTCAAGCCTTATACCATCAAGGAGATCGGTGGCGTGAGGGTGGCGGTTGTTGGTCAGGCCTTCCCCTACACCCCGATCGCCAACCCCAGGCGGTTCATGCCGGACTGGACTTTCGGCATCCAGGATGAGCGCATGCAGTCCATTGTCAATGAAGTCAGGGATAGCGAAAAACCGGACCTGGTGGTGGTCATATCCCATAACGGGATGGATGTGGACCTTAAAATGGCCTCGCGGGTCACCGGTATCGATGTCATATTCGGCGGCCATACCCATGACGGTGTTCCGGCCCCCACGGTGGTGAACAACAAGAGCGGCAAGACCCTGGTGACCAATGCCGGTTCCAACGGTAAGTTCCTCGGTGTCATGGATCTGGACGTGCGCAACGGAAAGCTGCAGGATTTCCAGTACCGGCTGGTTCCCGTATTTTCGAATCTGCTGCCCGCGGATCAACAGATGCAGGCCTACATCGAAAAGGTGCGGGCACCCTATAAACAGAAACTCGAAGAGAAACTGGCGGTGGCGGAGGAGACCCTGTTCCGCCGCGGCAATTTCAACGGCACCTTCGATCAGGTGATCTGTGACGCCCTGCGCAAAGTAAACGATGCCCAGGTCTCCCTGTCGCCGGGTTTTCGCTGGGGCACGACCGTGCTGCCGGGTCAGGACATCACCATGGACAATGTCATGGACCAGACCTGTATCACCTACCCCGAGACTTATCGCCGGGAGATGAGCGGCGCCGATATCAAGGCCATTCTGGAAGATGTCAGCGATAACCTGTTCAATGAAGACCCCTACTATCAGCAGGGGGGCGATATGGTCCGGGTCGGGGGGCTGGATTATGTATGCGATCCTAACCAGGGTTTCGGCAAGCGCATCAGCAATATGACGCTGGATGACGGGACCAAGGTAGAGGCTGACAAGAAGTATATGGTGGCGGGCTGGGCGACTGTGGGGTCTCAGTCACCGGGCCGTCCGATCTGGGATGTTGTGGCCGACTATCTGCGGGACAGGAAAACGGTAAAGATCGAGAAGCTGAATACGCCCAAGCTGGTGGGTGTAGAGGGTAATCCCGGGATCAGTGGATAGCTGTCTGGGCTCTACCATGTAGGGCCGAATTCATTCGGCCGACAGCCCTACATGCTATTCGGAGCAGTTGTAGGGCCGAATTCATTAGGTCGACAACCCTCCATGCTATTCGGAGCAGTTGTAGGGCCGAATTCATTCGGCCGACAGCCCTCCATGCTATTCGGAGCAATTGTAGGGCCGAATTCATTCGGCCAACTACATCTAGGTCAGCAGTTTCTCCAGATAGAGGTACTTGACAGAGAGATCATCGCCCTTGGCGCAGGCGTAGCCCTCTCTGGCGTACAGTCCCTGGGCGCTCTGGTTGTCGTCACGCACCTCCAGCGTGACCTTGCAGCAACCGGTCTGTCGCGCCTTTTCCTCGACCGCTGACATCAGACCGGCCCCGATGCCATTGCCCCGATAGCCCTCCATTACCATCAGGTCATGGATATTGATCAGGGGCTTGGCGTAGAAGGTGGAGAAACCGCTGAAGCAAACTGCAGTGCCTATGTAGTCCTGCCCCGATCTGGCCAGCATAACCAGTGTCGTTGGGTGGGCTTTCAAGCCGGGAATAATAGCTTCCCGCACTTCCGATGGAAGTGTCATGCCTCCGCTCATGGGGTCAACGGCAAAATGTACGATCAGCTCAAGAAGCGCCTGTGCCTGTTCGGGATTGTCGAGATCTGCTTGAAAGATCTCGACAGTGTTGGTTGATTGTAGAAGGTTTTTGTTCATAGAACTGAAAAACGACGCGGCTGTGTACCTTAACTGGTACTGCCGTGGAGTTCCCGTGCCTGAAGCGTATTTTCCAGTAATGTGGCGACGGTCATGGGTCCCACACCCCCGGGTACGGGGGTGATCCAGCTCGCTTTTTCGCTGGCGCCTGCGAAGTCCACGTCGCCACACAGTGAGCCGTCCTCCCGACGGTTGATGCCCACGTCGATCACCAACGCACCTTCTTTGACCCAATCGCTCTTGATGAATTCAGGGCGTCCGATTGCGGCAACCAGGACATCCGCGCTACTGGCCTTTTCTACCAGATCCTTGGTCCTGCTGTGACATACCGTGATAGTGCATCGTGCCGCCAGGAGTTCCAGTGCCATTGGCCGGCCCACGATGTTGGATTGACCTATGATCACGGCATCCAGCCCCTCCAGTTTCTGCCCCGTCCTTTCGAGCATGGTCATGATGCCTTTGGGTGTGCAGGGGCGCAGAATCGGCATCCGCAGCACCAGGCGGCCGACGTTGTAGGGATGGAAGCCGTCCACATCCTTGGTGGGCAGGATGCGTTCGATGACCGTCTCCTCGTCGATCTGGTCGGGGAGCGGCAGCTGCACCAGAATGCCGTCTATCTCCTCACGGCTGTTCAGTTCATCGATGAGACCAAGCAGTTCCGTCTCACTGGTTTCCCCGGAAAGCCTGTGAAGCTCCGACAGAAAACCCACTTCCTCGCAGGAACGCTGTTTGTTGCGCACATAAACCTGGGAGGCCGGATTCTCTCCAACAAGCACCACAGCCAGCCCGGGCGCGCGCTTACCGGCGGATATCATGGTTGATACTTTTTCTTTGACGTCCCGCCGAATGTCGGCGGCAATGGCCTTTCCATCAAGGATTTTTGCGCTCATGGGAGAACTTCCAATTCGATTACGGACAAACGAATAATAATACCTCGAACCGGATGCAGAATCACTGATAGCGGGATTTATTATTGACTCGTTTGGCCCCCATGCGTATGATTTCCTGCTCTCCACTGAGGAGGCGAAAGAAAACCGGATAACGGGGTATAGCGCAGTCTGGTAGCGCGCCTGCTTTGGGAGCAGGATGTCGGGAGTTCGAATCTCTCTACCCCGACCAGAACGCTGCGCCCGTAGCTCATTTGGATAGAGCATCGGCCTTAAGCCGCGTACGTTGAAGTACGCAAGAAGGAGCCTTTATGGGGAAACGGAACCCATAAAGTGGACCACACTGTATCGGGGAAACCTTAACAGGTCAGGCTGATGGCAATCCCGAGGAAACCTTTGGTTGGCTCATCCATTGGTCTTGCATAGCATTTTCGTTATGCATCGCACCAAAAAAAGGGCCACCTGGGTGTTTTGAAGGCTCAACTCGATTTGTTCGAGCTGTTACGTTGAGGGTAGAAAAACCCAAGAATAATCAGACAGCGAATGTAAGGTTGGCGTCGGATTATCAGGGGGTTCCGTAGAGACTATACGTGTGGCACCTGCGAAGGTGATGAGATAGTCCAGACCACAAACCCGGTGCACGGGGCGTCGAAAGGCGTAGTGGTAAGCTAAGCCGAGGGTAGCAGGTTCGAGTCCTGCCGGGCGTGCCAAAAGTTGGAGAGATAGTGGTGGGTGTAGCTCAGTTGGTAGAGCCCTGGATTGTGATTCCAGTCGTCGTGGGTTCGAGTCCCATCATCCACCCCATTTAAAATTCGGGCCATTAGCTCAGCTGGTAGAGCAGTGGACTCTTAATCCATTGGTCGAAGGTTCGAATCCTTCATGGCCCACCAAATAAAACAAAGGCTTACAGCGATTTATCCGGTGTAAGCCTTTTTTCTTTTGCGGGACCTATCCAATGTTCAGTCGCCGCAATACCACCAGTTCCGGCTTTCCTTCACCCCGATC
>JAHEHQ010000231.1 GCA_024644505.1 Gammaproteobacteria bacterium | reverse complement strand
GTCTTCAACTCGTGTTTCGCAGGCTCAACACAGGCTACCGGTTCATTCCCAAATGTAGCCTGCGTTGAGGAACGAAACGCGGGAAACTGGTTTTGCTTATTTACCCGTGTTTCGCAAGCTCAACACAGGCTACCGATGTCCGGCCCTCAACGATCCAGCCGCTTGTAGTGGATCCGGTGAGGTTGATCGGCTTCCGCACCCAGGCGCCGCTTGCGATCAGCTTCGTAATCCGCGTAATTGCCCTCGAACCAGACGGTCTGGGAATCGCCCTCGAATGCCAGGATATGGGTGGCGATGCGGTCCAGGAACCAACGGTCATGGGAGATCACCACCGCGCAGCCGGGGAAGGCCAGCAACGCCTCTTCCAGGGCGCGCAGGGTTTCTACGTCCAGGTCGTTGGTGGGTTCGTCGAGCAGCAGCAGATTGCCGCCGCTCTGCAGCAGCTTGGCCAGATGCAGGCGGTTGCGCTCACCGCCGGAAAGATTGCCTACATGTTTCTGCTGATCGGTGCCTTTGAAATTGAAGCGGCTGAGCCAGGCCCTGGAATTCAGCTCGTAGCGGCCCACGGTGATGATGTCCTTGCCGCCGGAGATCTCCTCCCAGGCGGTCTTGCTGTCGTCCAGGGCGTCGCGGGACTGGTCCACGTAGGCGACCTGAACCGTCTCGCCGATGCGCATCTCACCGGCATCCGGCTGTTCCTCGCCGATGATCATGCGGAACAGGGTGGTCTTGCCGGCACCGTTCGGACCGATGATGCCGACGATGCCGCCCTGGGGCAGGTTGAAGCTGAGATCCTCGTACAGCAGCTGGTCGCCGAAGGATTTTTTCAGCCCCCTGGCCTCGATGACCAGTTCCCCAAGGCGCTCCCCCGGTGGGATGTAGATCTCGTTGGTCTCGTTGCGTTTTTGAAACTCCTGGCTCTGCAGTTCGTCGAAGCGCTGCAGCCGCGCCTTGCTCTTGGCGTGCCGTCCCTTGGGATTGGAGCGCACCCACTCCAGCTCCTGTTTCATGGTCTTGATCCGGGCCGCTTCCTGCTTCTGCTCTTTTTCCAGGCGCTGCTCCTTCTGCTCCAGCCAGGACGAGTAGTTGCCCTCCCAGGGGATGCCGTAGCCCCGGTCCAGCTCCAGGATCCAGCCGGCCACGTTGTCCAGGAAGTAGCGGTCATGGGTAACCGCCACCACCGTGCCCGGGTACTCATGCAGGAAGCGCTCCATCCAGGCCACGGATTCTGCGTCCAGGTGGTTGGTGGGCTCGTCGAGCAGGAGCATGTCCGGCTTTTCCAGCAGCAGTCGGCACAGGGCCACGCGGCGCCGCTCGCCGCCGGAGAGCCTGGTGACGTCCGCATCCCAGGGCGGCAGGCGCAGGGCATCGGCGGCAATCTCCAGGGTCCGGTCCAGGTTATGACCGTCGCTGGCCTGGATCAGGTTTTCCAGTTTTGCCTGCTTCGCCGCCAGGGCGTCGAAGTCGGCATCGGGTTCCGCATAGGCCTCGTAGATCTTTTCCAGCTCGATAAGGGCATCCTTGACCTCTTTCAGGGCCTCTTCCACGTTGCCCCGCACATCCTTGGTAGGGTCCAGCTGGGGTTCCTGGGGGAGAAAACCGACGTGGATACCCGGCTGGGGCCTCGCCTCACCCTCGATCTCGGTGTCGATGCCGGCCATGATGCGCAGCAGACTGGATTTTCCGGCGCCGTTGAGCCCCAGCACACCGATCTTGGCTCCGGGAAAGAAGGAGAGGGAGATGTCCCGAAGAATGACCCGCTTGGGCGGGACAATCTTGCCGACACGACTCATGGTGTATATGTATTGGGCCATTGAATAGAAGCCTTATCGTTGATTTATTGAATAGTCTCTAAACCGGAAACCATACCTTTCGTCATTCCGGAGAATGCCGGGATGACGTGGTTTCTGGAAAACACGCGTTTCTGGACGGATACTGAGATCGATTGGGGTAAAGGCGGCATATCTCAGGATTGGGAGTCGTCGCTAAGGGTTTCCGAAGTAAGTGGGTATGGATTGGAAAGACTGTCCGCGGCAAGGATGCCGCAGTCAAGCTTACAGGAATGTTTTTACAACGCGTCTCGTAAATCCATGCCCACTTACTTTAACCCCAGTTGGGAAAGCACCCGTTTCAGTCAAAGCGTTCAGTCCATCGCCACCAACTCTGCGATCGGACCCTCGTTTTTCTTTTCCAGCTTGGCATAACAGTCGTAAAGGGCCGCCTGCAGGGCCTCCTCGATCACCGGGTGATAAAAAGGCATCTGCAGCATCTCTCCAACGGTCAGGCCCTGCTGGATACACCAGGCCAGCAGATGGGCAAGGTTTTCCCCTTTCGGGCAGATCATTTCGGAACCCAGCAGTTTGCCGCTCTGCCTGTCCGCGTAGACCCTGATGATGCCCTTGTTTTTCCCCATGATCAGGGCGCGGCCCACGGGAGCCATGCGGATCTCACCGATGGCAGCGGATTCCTGATCCAGTTCCGACCAGGTTGCGCCCACGTGGCAGATATTGGGATCGCAGAAATTGATGGACAGGGGAACCTTGCGCCGAAAAGCGGTGATCTTGTCGCTGGTGGCGTTGTATCCGGCGATACGGCCCTCGTCCCCGGCCTCGTGGAGCAGGGGGCGCTCGCCGTTGACGTCTCCGGCTATGAAGATGTTGCTGTCGCCCAGCTGCATGGTGTTGCGGTCGTATACCGGGATGCCGCGCGAACCCATCTCCAGGCCCGCGTTTTCTATGGCCATATTGTCCAGGTTGGGGCGGCGGCCCAGGCTGGCAAGTACCTTATCCACCAGCACAGACTGGTCTCCGGCGGTAACACGCAGCTGTCCGCCTTCCTCGGTGATCTCGGCGGCATTGCCCAGATGAATGGGAAAATCTTTGCCCAGGATATCCAGGGCTGCGCCGGCAACCTCGGGGTCGTCCAGCCCCGCGATGGTATCCAGCATGTCGAAGCCGGTGACCGTCACGCCCATGCGCGCCAGGGACTGGCCGATCTCCAGGCCGATGACGCCCAGCCCGACCACCGCCATGGACTCGGGCAGACTCTCCAGTTCGAACACGTCATCGGTGGTGACGATGCGATCCCGGAATGTCTCCCAGGGCGCCGGGATGACGGGCCGGGAACCGGAGGCGATGATGATCTTTTCCGCCTTGATGATTCGGCCCTCCACATCCAGCGTGTTCGGGTCCACGAATCGGGCGTATCCCTCGATGAAATGTTCGGCATCCAGGTTGTCGGTACTGTTTGAAAGAACCCGGTCAACGAAGGTGTCCCGCAGGTCCTGGACGTGCTCCATCGCCTCCACGGTATCCAGCGTCAGCTTCTCGTGTCCCTCCACCCCGTAGCGTCCCAAGATGCTGCGGCGATGAAAATCCTCGGCCACCTGGATCATGGCCTTGGATGGCATGCAGCCAACCCTGGCACAGGTCGTTCCGAGTTCCCCACCGTTGATCAGTACGAACTGCTTGCCGGAGGGGCGTACCTTTCCCAGGGCATAGAGACCTGCGCTGCCCGCGCCGATAATGGCGACATCAACCTTCTTTTCTTCCACGAAACACTCCATAAAGGGTATGGCCGGATAGGCCCCGGCCGAAGACAAAGGGGGGATTGTAAACCGTACGGGAAAATGAAGGTACTTCCAGCTATTCCAGAATTTCAAAATAGATCAGCTGGGTCTCGAAGAGACTGTGCCCCGCATCGTCACTGACCATGAAAAAACGATTGTTCCGGTGCCGGGCGAGACCTTCGAAGTTTTGGGTTCTCCAGCCCTCCGTGCTGTCGAATCGGGCAAGCAGCCTGCTGTTGATCCCCGATGCCGGGGTATCGTCCCCGGGACTGAATCGTGACAGGCTGATCACCATGGGCGACATGGGAAAACTGAACGACCGCTCCATCACCAGAATATCTCCGTTGGGCAGGGCCTCCAGGGCCACAAGACCCCCATCGGGCTCGAAGGATTCATAGACCCATTCTTTGCCGGATCCGCTGAACAGGGGAATCCGCCGGTTATCAACGGCTTTTTCGGGGCCGCTGATCGGACCGTAATCCGGATGGAGCGTCACCGATTCAAGGCCTTCGTTGAATGCGGGGTATAGGTTCGGGTCTTCCAGCCCCTTGGGCAGCGCCACGGTGCCGGCATGCCGGCCGGAAGGGGTGTAGCGGCTGATGCGATTGTGTCTTTCGAAGGAGATGATGAGTCGGCTGTCGCCCTTGATCCGGTTGTCACCGTTTTCGAGTGCCAGTCCCTCCGAGTCGCGCCAGTGCCCTTTCAGCGGTTTACCCCGGGGGTCGAGCAGGGAATATTTTGCCAGCAGCAGCAGGTCCCGGAGCCGGCCGTCCCGAATCACCGGGCGAAGATGCAGCAGAAGCCCGCGGTCCGTCACCGCATAGAGTATCCCCTCATCCTCGTCCCAGGTCAGCCCGGACAATTCGGACAGTTCCGGGGATCCGCTCAGGAGCAGTGAGCCCAGCAGCCGGATCTCCATGAATCTGTCACCGCTTCTCACCTGGTCCGAAAATTCCACCTGGCGGCCCACGGACTCGGCCCCGGCCGAGAGCATCGGACACAGCAGGAGGAGCAGACTGAAGAGACGTGGCATGGAGCGGATTATCCATCAGACGGGCACGGGACGCATACCGGATGAAAGGGTGCGGGCAACAATCGGGGCCGGAGGCATGTTTGATACAGCTCAGCTGTGGTATGTTTCACCGAATGAGTTTCCCGGTCCGGAACCCCAATGGAACCGATTCATGAGTAATCCAAAACACACAATTTTCT
>JAHEHQ010000230.1 GCA_024644505.1 Gammaproteobacteria bacterium | reverse complement strand
GCGTCCGGGGAGGCATTCGACAGGCTGGACCGGGACATGGACGGGGGGGTGCAGATAGGCAGGGACTGGATAGATGCGCCGGACAGACACCAGCGCTGCCAGATCGCCGCGGATAAACTGCTCACCGCCCTGGAAACCGATAACGAAAACCTGGCGCTGCTGAGTGCCGCCTACATCGTCAGCCGTCTTCCGGGAGTGACCCGTGTGAAAATCGACGACTCGGGGGAGATCAGGGGAACCCTTTTCGAGCAGGCATGAAAGGTCTGGTCAAAAATCTCACCACATACCGCATTAAGAATCGCAGTATCAGAGACGGATCGATTCGGCCAGCCTGTTGATCCGAACGGCCGCCTCAGCGCCCTCCGCCCGATACAGATCAAGCATTTTGTCCGCGGACCTGCTCCAATGGTCAACGCCTCGACGGGCTATGTCCCCAATCGAAGAACTGTCGCGGTCCGACAGCCAGGACTCGTATGCCCCGAACAGCCCCGGTACCAGCTCCTTGCGCATGGCATTGAGATTGCCCATGTAAAAATGGATGGAGGCATCCCGCCCCATCTCCGCCAACGCAGGCAAAGTGACCAGGCAGTCGGCAAGGTGATCTCTCACTGACCGGGCCACCAGTTCCGCCGGGGTTTGCGTGAGATCGAGGAGCATCCGGTTCCACTGTTCACCCAACCGGTCTCCGGCCAGGCACTCTCCCCTTTCGTGAAGCATAACCAGCTCGAGTTCATTGCCGGTCATCGCCTCCAGCGAGGTGTGAAGATCCCGCTCGAAATCGTAACAGGCGAAGGCCCGGCCCAGGGCGTTATCGGGGCGCGCCCAGCGCCAGGTCTCCAGTTTTTCCCACAGCATTCTGCGAACCGACTCCCGCCTGACAAAAATGAGGTCGCCGCGGGTCATGGCGGGAGGAGCCGCGAGGTCACGGGCCAATTCGATACCCGATACGTAGAGCGAGTAGTCCGGGAGCTCTTCTTTGTGCTCCAGCTCCGCCAGAAAGAAATGCGGCCTGCCGGTGTAACCCAGTCCACCGCTGTAGACGAGACCGTAATCCAACAGCGACCTGTTGATGGCCTGATTGTCGAAGGGATCGTAATCACGCCCTTCTACGCGAATCGCCGTATATTCGGATTCGCCCAGACTGCTCCAGAGGTCTTCACGCTCCGTCAACCAGTCCCCGACTTCATCCTTGCCCAGATTGTCGTTGAACCCCCTCCCCATTTCCCACCGAAAATATTCCCGCATTTTCATCAGATAAGTGCAAAGTCCATATTCGGAGCCGTGGCGGGCATCGGCTATGTGGCAATTGCGCTGCACGCTGACCCTGATTTCCTCTAGATACTCCCGCGGTATAGGTTGATGATGCATTCAGGGTTTCCCCCAGGGTGATTTCCCAGTAAAATTCTAAGTTAATCCACATTAGCATGCCGCAGCAACACTGCCAATCAGTGTGTTTACGCAGTACGAGGTATTACAGTGGCAGTCAGAATCAAGAGCCAATGGCACGACGAGGATGCGGAGCGCTCCCTCGAAGAGGTTGCCGGAGCCATCGCTTTCAACGGCTGGAGAATCGCGATGGACAGGGCGATCAATCTCCACGGCCAACAGTTTATCTACGATACGGACCAACAGCGTCTGGCGGTCATCGCGGAATACCTGATTTTCCAGGTCCAGATCGTGGACCGCATCACCCACGACAGGCTCGACAGCGAGGGCAGACAGACCCTTATCACCTCACTGGCCCTGCGTCTGGCTGAGCATATGCAGGAAAACAGCAGCGAGCTGTTGGGACCGGGCGATCATGCCACTGCCTTTATCGAACGCCTGAACCGGCGCTCGGCTGAATACGCCGAGCTTGGATTTACCGATGAAGGGCCGAGCTATCCCTTCATGCGCCACCTGGGCTTCGAGATACAGCAGATCATGGGGGCAAGCCAGGAAAACCGCTGGGTGATCGACCAGGTGATGGATAAGGACGGTCCGGAGGTCTACAAGCAGCTGAAGCGCATTTTGCGAAACCTGTTCATGTAACTTAAGCACGCCCTCAACATGAAATTGAAGAAGTACGAGGAGTCGCAATGCGCCCCGCCCAGCTGTTAACCGTCCTGGAACTCGAATACCAGAGCACCCGCAGGGGTCAGCACACCCCGGTGATGTTGTGGGGTCCGCCCGGCGTGGGCAAATCCCAGATGGTGGCCCAGATCGCCGCCAGACATGCTGTACCCGTCATCGACATCCGTCTGTCCCAGATGGAGCCGAGTGATCTGCGGGGCATTCCCTATCGTGTAGATGAACAGGTGGAATGGGCCATCCCCACGATGCTGCCCGACACCGAACGCCATGGTCCGGAAGGCATCCTGTTTCTCGACGAGATCACCTCGGCGCCGCCTTCGGTATCCGCCGCTGCCTATCAGCTGATATTGGACCGCCGTTTGGGTGAGTACCAGGTTCCTGATCACTGGGCAATATTCGCCGCCGGAAACCGCCAGGGTGACCGGGGCGTGACCTATACCATGCCGGCGCCCCTGGCCAACCGTTTTTCCCACTTCGAAGTGGAAACCAACCTGGATGACTGGGTCTCATGGGCCTATCGGAACGAGATCGACGAACGTGTCATCGCCTTCCTGAGGTTCAGACCGGAACTGCTGTTCGATTTCGACCCGGCGCACAATCCAGTGGCCTTTCCCTCGCCGAGATCCTGGGAGTTCGCCCACAGAGGTCTCCAGAAATTCACTGACCACCCCCAACTCCTGCAGGGCACGCTGCAGGCCTGCGTGGGACCGGCTGCCGGGGTGGAACTGCACGCCTTCGTCAACAGCCTCGACCAGATGCCGGATCTGGACGCCATCATCGCCGGGCAGGATGTCACAACGCCCACCGAGATTGACCTGCAGTATGCCGTTGCGGCCGCCCTGGTGGGACGCGCCATCAGAGCCCAGGGGCAGCCGAATCAGAACGAGATCCTGGGTAACATTCTGGACTACGCCGGCCGCTTTCCCCAGCGGGAGATGGGCGTGATGCTGGTATCCGACATGCATCGGGCCATTGGAAACGCGGTGTTTGAGGTGCCCCAGTTCGCAAATTGGGCACAGATTGTTTCCGAGGTCATGCTTTTTGAATAAAAATCAGTTACTAGTTACTAGTAACCAGAAACTCTATGAACGCCAACCCAATAGAAACCAAACTGGCGGCAGCTCGCACCAAGCTGATCCTGGACAAACCCTTTCTGGGTGCTCTGGTTATGCGCCTGCCCATGGTGCAGGCCGATCCGGACTGGTGTCCCACCACCGCGACGGATGCGAAAAAATTCTATTTCAACCCCACCTACATCGATGCGCTGAGTCTCGACGAAACCCAGTTTATGCTCGCCCATGAGGCGCTGCATTGCGCCCTCTCCCACTTCTCGCGTCGCCAGCACCGGGTGAGTCACCGTTGGGATCTTGCCTGTGATTTCGCCATCAATCCCCTGCTCGTCGACGACGGGCTCAAGGCCCCGCCGGGAAGCCTGATGCTGCCCCAGTTTCAGGGCATGACGGCAGAGGAGATCTATCCATTGCTCGATGACTTCGAGGATCGGGAGACGCTCGACCGTCACGCCTATGAGAAGGACAGTGCTCAGGGCGGTGGCTCCGGCACAAACGAACGGGATATTGCTCCCCCGGAATCATCCACGGAGCAGGAGCAGAAACCGACCGGCGAGTCGCCGTCTCTGGAGACAGACCCCGAAAGCGGTGGCGCCACGGCGCCCCCGCCGTTGACCCCGGACGAACGCGAAACCCTCTCCATACAGTGGCAGCAGCGCATGGCAGGCGCCGCACAGCAGGCACTCCAGTCGGGTAAACTGGGAGGGTCCATGGCGCGGATGATCGATCATCTGCTCCAGCCCCAACTGCCCTGGCGTATGCTGCTCGCCCGTTATCTGACCCCCAGTGCCCGGGATGATTTCAGCTATATGCGCCCGTCCCGCAGGCAGGGCGAATTCATTCTTCCCAGCCTGCGCAGCCACCAGATCGATCTCGTCATCGCCATCGACACCAGCGGTTCGATCGGTGAAGCTGAACTCGAGGAGTTTCTCTCGGAGATCAATGCCATCAAAGGTCAGATCCGGGCCCGAATCACTCTTCATGCGTGCGACGCCGCGCTGGCCGAGTCGGGTCCCTGGCTGTTCGAACCCTGGGAAGACCTGCGTCTGCCCGAGGATTTCAAGGGGGGCGGTGGCACCAGTTTCAAGCCGGTGTTCGATTGGGTCCGGCAGCAGGGTATGCCGCCCGAGACATTGGTATACTTTACCGATGCAGAGGGGGAGTTCCCCGAGGAAACACCGGATTACCACGTCGTCTGGCTGGTCAAGGGCAAGGCAAAGGTGCCCTGGGGCCAGCGCATCCAGCTGAACTAATCGACCCTGAAGGGGTCCCTTAAACCATGTTGAAAGCAAGTGTTAGAAACAGGCTATGGTCCAGGGCCCTTCTCCATATGATTACCGCCCTGTTCCTGACCACCAACGGCCTCTCGCCGGCTTTCGCCGACAACATCGCCCTGCCGGAGATCGGAGACCCGTCGGGAAACGTACTCTCTCCCGTGGCGGAAAAACGGCTCGGCCAGGCGTTCATGCGCAGCATACGGGCCTACCAGCCGGTTATCACAGACCCCCTCATGAGTTCCTACATCGAGTCACTGGGGGCCCGGTTGGTCCGAAAGAGCGCCGACCCGGGGAGGCAGTTCCACTTTTTTCTTATCAATGACAACCAGATAAACGCCTTTGCCGGCCCCGGAGGCTACATCGGGGTATACACGGGGCTTTTCCTGGCAACGGAATCCGAAAGCGAACTGGCCTC
>JAHEHQ010000229.1 GCA_024644505.1 Gammaproteobacteria bacterium | reverse complement strand
AGCAGCAACAGCAACATGTTGGCACCCCCAAAGATTCCGGCATCCATCAGCCAATCCTGTTCAACAGTTTCCGGGATGGGCTCCGGAAGGGGAGGTTCCGGGACCGGAGCGGCTTCCGGGACCTCTACGACAGGCTCCGGTACCATTGTGCCCGTAAAAGGGATGGGCTCCAGATCGAGGACCAAAGGATTCCCGGCGGCAGTCGTGGCCGTCAGATGTATGCCCATGTCCCATTCACCGGTAAGCAGCGATGGATCGACCTGCGCTTCCCAACTGCCGGCACTGCCCCCCGGCAGAAACATTACCGGCACGGGCTCGGTACCCCCGGAAACCAGGGATGCCTCGAGCTTCAGGGTTTCGTTATCGAGGAGACCCGGAGCCGGGGCGATACGCACCGTTGCTTGACCCTTTCCCGGCGATTCCCGCAGGGTCTCGACCAGAACGGGTGGCAGCAGCTCGAACGTCTGGTGCTGTTCGCGCTGAAAGGTGGCTCCCTCAACCTTGAGGACCAGCTCGGCCTTTCCTGAAGCCAGCCCTTCCCCGACCAGCAGGGTGAAATAGCCGTCACCCTCTTCTTCGTCGGCACCCTCGCCATCGTCGAATATGGGCCGCGGTTCCCTCGGTCCCCTGTTATCGATCTGCTCACCCTTGAGACTCAGCTTCTCCAGGAACGATCTTTTGGTGACGAGTTCACCCTTGTTGCTGAAATGAACCGACAGGGCTTGTCGATCGCCCGCGATCAACTGACCGGGCAGTTCCGTTGCATGCATCTTGAGATCCGTCACCACCAGAACCCTGTTGTCCGGGTCCAGTGCCGCCTCGATGCGCCACTCCCCTGCCCGGGGTCTGGTGATGGTCACCAGATCGTAACCCACATCGCGGTGCCAGCTGACGTTTGGCGGGGTTGCACTTGCATCGAAACTATCACCGCCGGGGGTAATGACCCTTGTGGGCTGTCCCTCCACTGCACGGAACACCAGCAGTGTGGCCTCTTCGATACTCTTGTCCACCTGGAACCGGTTGTCTTTCAGGGGCAGGGCATCGGGCCGGCCCACCTTTTCGAATATCCTGAGAAATACACGCTGCAGCTGCGTGACGTCTTCGACCTGTTCATACCAGCCGCCGGTTTCCTGTGACAGGTTTCGCAGGAGCTCATGATCAGCCCGGGCTGAAAGGGCTATGGTGTGCACCTTCACTCCCAGCTCCTTCAACCGGGGCAACAACTGCTCGAGTACACGCGCCCGGGAATCCGCATTCAGGGCCGGGTCCTTGGAAATATCCACCATTCCGTCGGTCAGCAGGATCATATGACGTCGGTGTTTGCCGGGTGTCCCGGACCAGTCCGCCGAGGATCGCTTGACCACATCCTCGATATTCGTGAAAAGTCCGCGGGAGTGGATCTTGGCAGCACCGTCGGCTGCCCGCGCCTTCCAACTCTCGTCCACCTTGCCCAGGGGAACCTGCATGTTGACGTACTGCCCAAAAGTCCAGACACCGGCGCGGGAGTCCCTCGGCAGCAGCCCGACGAGCAGGCGCAGGGCCGGACGCCGAAGATTGTTGGGGTCGTTTTTCTTCATACTGCCCGAAATATCGATCAACACCCGCACATCGGCAGCGTCGGGCTGGGCCACTTCGGCAGCCACGGCACCGGGAGCCGTTGTGAAGCCCCACCAGATCAGTATGCTCAACAGGCACTTACGCACAGTCGTTGTTCTCCGCAATCCATCCCCACCCGTGTTGGGCGGTCAGTATCGGTAGCGGCCGAAGAACGAAAAGACTTTATTTTCGGGCTGGAGAAAAGGGGATGAATCCCCCTGGAGGATCCGATTTCAAAAGCAGGATCTTGCCAGGCATAGAATATGTTTATAGATTAAGGTTTAGCGGCTATCATATCTGCTGTTGATGAGCGCACCGCGCACAACTTGGTTTCCCCGGGAGTTTGATAATGAGCGGAAATGATCCCATTGGCCTGTCCGCCCAGCAGGCCTGGCAATTGTTGCATGACGACCCCAGGGCGGTGTTGGTGGACATTCGCTCCACCATGGAATACCTGTTTGTCGGTCATCCCAAGGGGTCCGTCCATGTGCCCTGGATCGACGAACCCGAGTGGACTGTGAATCCGAATTTCGTCACAGACATACGAAAACTCCTGCTGGGCGGCGCCATCTGCACCATCGACGACGGCTGTGCGCCGGTCATCCTGATCTGTCGCAGCGGCAAGCGCACCCTGGAAGCGGGCAAGGCGCTGCTCGAGGCGGGTTTCAACAAGGTGATGCATGTGGATGAGGGTTTCGAGGGGGACCTGGACGAGGACCATCACCGCAGCACCTCCAACGGCTGGCGCTTCCGGGGTCTCCCCTGGGAGCAGTGCTGACCGGGATACCCTACTGTTATGAGCATGCACTTCGATACACCGACGGACGCAGAAGACGCCTACTACGATGCCGTCGACGAGGCGGACCTGGAGAAGATGATGGCGGTCTGGGAGGACTCACCGGAAAGCACCTGTCTGCTGCCCATGAGACCCATGCAAAGCGGCACTCAGGCGATCCGGGAACTTTGGCAACCCATGCTCGATCCCAAGATGCGGCTTAACATCACCATCAATCATCTGCAATGGATCGAACAGGGGGACATCGCCATACACCTGCTCGAGGAACTGGTAACGCTGTCGGAAACCGGGGAGCGCCAACCCCCCATATACGCGGTCAATATCTATCGCCGTGGTGAGGCGGGCTGGAAGCTTCTGACACACGTCAACTCACCCGCACCGCCGCCTCCGGGCATGGTTCCACCGCACCAGTAGCCGGAATCAGTCCTGCCCGCGCTTATCCTGCTGGGGGGATGCAACTTCCGGCGCGGGAAGATCATCCAGCTCGACCTTCTCGATCTGCTCGAACCGATCGCTGATCTTCCTTGCCGACACCCCCACTTCATCCACGTCCTTGCTGGCCTGGCGAATATGGCGCGCCAGGCGGTCCATGCGATCCTGGAATCGCCGAAAGTCCTTGGACAGGAAATTCAGGTGCTGTTGAATCAGATCGACCTGCTCGCGGGCGGCGGCGTCCTTGAGCACCGCCCGTGCCGTTGTCAGAACGGCCATCAGCGTGGTGGGGGACGCCAGCCAGACATGCTGACGCCAGGCCTCCTCCACCAGTTCCGGATAGTGCGCGTGTATCTCGGCAAAGACCGCTTCGGCGGGAATGAACATCACGGCGCCGTCGGCCGTCTCCTCCGGCACAATGTATTTGCCCGCGATGTTTCCTATGTGCACCCGGATATCCTGACGGAACTGACTCGCCGCCCGGCTGCGGTCAGCCTCCCCTTTTTCTATATCCATCATCCGCTGGTAACTCTCCAGGGGGAACTTGGAATCGATGACGATGTTTCCAGTGGGTTCCGGGAGAAAGAGAATGCAGTCGGCCCTGGTGCCGTTGCTCAGGGTATGTTGCAGCGCGAAACTGTTTTCCGGCATGACATTTCTGACCAGGGCATTGAGCTGCACCTCCCCAAAGGCGCCCCGTGACCGCTTGTCGGCCAGTACTTCCTGCAGGCTGATCACATTGCCCGACAGTTCACTGATTCTTTTTTGTGCCTCGTCAATGCGGGTGAGATGTTCCAGTACCCGCGAGAAGGTTTCGTTGGTCTTGTCGAATCCCTCGCTGAGCCGGCGTTCCACCTGACCGCTGATCTCCTTCAGCCGCTGGTCCGTGGATGCGGTCAGGCCCTCCACCCTGCGCCCCAGTTCATCGGCATTGCGGCCCAGCCCCTCCAGGAGTTGCCGGCCAATCCCCTCCACGCCCCGGGCCAGGTCTTCCTGCTGGGCAAGACGGCTGTCGCCCATGGTCTTCACCAGGGCCTGGTGCAGACCGTCAAAGCGCTCGGTCAGTTCAACCCTCAACCGGCCCGCATCCTCGGCGGTCTCTTTCTGCATCTGGCCGAAACGCCGCTCCAGCGCCTGATACAGGCGGGACACCTGAGTCAGCAGGCGCTGCTGCAGCCGATGTATCTGTTCACGACTCTCCTCCCGCGCGCCGGTGAGTTCCCGCAGGATCAACCGTTCCTGCTCGCGCAGAAACTCAGTCGTCTGCTCGCTGACCACCCTGTTTTCCGCCACACCGCGCATCAGGATCGACTGGCGCAGCCACAGCGCCGCCACGCCGACCAGCAGCAACAGCAGGCAGATGAGGATGAGCAGATCGAGGTCGATGGTGAATTCAGACATTACGGGGGATCAGTTTAACCTATACTCATTTGCATTCCAGCGGGGGGTGCTTGCATTGATGGCGTGCGGCGTTAAACTTCCAGCACTTCACCCCACCCCACCACAGAAACAAAGATGCAGATACACCTGACAACCCTGGGCTGCCGGCTCAATGAAGCGGAGATGGAAACCTGGACCCGTGAATTCGGCGCCCTTGGGCACCAGGTGACAGGAGATCTGCAATCGGCGGACCTGATCGTCATCAACACCTGCGCGGTAACCGGCGAGGCGGTCCGTAAATCCCGCAAGCTGATGCACCGCGCACATCGCAACAATCCAAGGGCGAAACTGGTCGTCAGTGGTTGCTTTGCCTCCCTCAACGCCACCGAAACCGCAGACACGCTGGGTGTGGACCTGGTGGTGGACAACAGGGACAAGGACCGGCTGGTGGAGATTGCCTCACGCAAACTGGACCTGCACAGCATGCCGGCAGTCGCCACCCTCCCCGGGGAAAGCAGTCTGCTGACCAGAGGGCGCCAGCGGGCGTTCGTCAAGGTGCAGGATGGCTGCAGGTACCAGTGCACCTTCTGTATCGTCACCCGGGCCAGGGGCGAGGAACGCAGCCGCCCTGC
>JAHEHQ010000015.1 GCA_024644505.1 Gammaproteobacteria bacterium | reverse complement strand
ATGTTCACGGCGCCCACGGCGTTTCGCGCCATCAAGCGGGAGGACCCGGAAGCCGAGTACCTCAAGAAATACGACATGTCCAGGTTCGAGGCCCTGTTCCTGGCGGGTGAGCGCTGTGATCCCGATACCCTGGCCTGGGCCCAGAACACCCTGAAGGTGCCGGTCATCGACCACTGGTGGCAGACCGAAACCGGCTGGGGCATTGCCGCCAACTGCCTGGGTATCGAGCAACTGCCGGTGAAGGCGGGTTCCCCCACCGTTTGCGTGCCGGGCTACGACGTGCGGATCCTGGATGAAAACGGCAATGAAGAGGCTCCGGGAGAGATCGGCCGCATCATGGTGAAACTACCCATGCCTCCCGGCTGTCTGCCCACGCTTTGGCAGAACGACGACCGTTTCGTCGAGTCCTACCTGAGTGCCCAGGAGGGCTACTATCTCACGGGCGATGCCGGCTACAAGGACGAGGACGGGTATCTCTGGATCATGAGCCGCATCGACGACATCATCAACGTGGCGGGTCACCGGCTTTCCACCGGCGGTATGGAGGAGGTCCTTGCCTCCCATCCGGATGTTGCCGAGTGTGCCGTTATCGGTGTTGCCGACCAGTTGAAGGGTGAACTGCCGGTGGGACTGGTGGTGCTCAAGTCGGGTGCCGATCGTGATCAGGAGGAACTGGTTGGGGAACTGGTTGCCCTGGTGCGCCAGAAGATCGGTCCGGTTGCCGCCTTCAAGAAGGTCACCGTGGTGGAGAGACTGCCCAAGACACGTTCCGGCAAGATCCTCCGTGGCACCATGAAGAAGATCGCCGACAGCCAGGAGTACAAGATGCCGGCGACCATCGATGATCCGGCGATCCTCGACGAGATTACCGAAGCCTTGATACGTATCGGTTACGCCAAGTAGCCGCCGGGGGGTGATGAGGCCACCGGCGCTGCAGCACACCGCCGGTGGCAGTCCCCATCTCCTGGGGCGCCCCCAAACTGACAATTTGAAATCCAAGTTCAATATCGGCCGCATTTCACAATGACCGGGGAGAAGCGCTATGGCCCAGGAAACCAAACCCACTACCGACGATTGGAAAAAACTGGCTGAAAAGGAGCTGCGCGGGCGCCCGCTGGGTGACTTGAACTGGGACACGCCGGAAGGCATCCGGGTCAAGCCACTCTATACGTCCGCGGATGTGGAGGGCCTGGAGCAGTGTGAAAGCCTGCCGGGATTCGATCCCTTCATGCGGGGTCCCAAGGCCACCATGTACGCAGGTCGGCCCTGGACGGTGCGCCAGTACGCAGGCTTCTCCACCGCTGAGGAATCCAACGCCTTCTACCGACGTAACCTGGAGGCGGGCCAGCAGGGTCTTTCCGTTGCCTTTGACCTTGCCACTCACAGGGGCTACGACTCGGATCATCCCAGGGTGCTGGGCGACGTGGGCAAGGCCGGCGTTGCCATCGATTCCGTGGAGGATATGAAGATCCTCTTCGACAACATACCCCTGGACCGCGTGTCGGTATCCATGACCATGAATGGGGCCGTGCTGCCGATCATGGCAGCCTACATCGTGGCAGCCGAGGAACAGGGCGTGGAGCCCGGTAAGCTCAGCGGCACACTGCAGAACGACATCCTCAAGGAGTTCATGGTCCGCAACACCTATATCTATCCGCCTCAGCCCTCTATGCGGATCGTGGCCGATATCATCGACTACTCGGCACGCAACATGCCTCGCTTCAACTCCATCTCCATCTCCGGCTATCACATGCAGGAGGCGGGAGCGACCTGTGTACAGGAGCTGGCCTTTACCATTGCCGACGGCCTCGAATACGTGCGCGCGGCTCTGGGCCGCGGACTGAAGGTGGACCAGTTCGCGCCCAGGCTTTCGTTCTTTTTCGCCATCGGTATGAACTTCTTCATGGAGGCGGCCAAGCTGCGGGCGGCCCGGCTGCTATGGTCCCAGTTGATGGACGAGTTGTTTCAGCCCCAGGACCCCCGCTCGCGCATGCTGCGCACCCATTGCCAGACCTCGGGTGTGAGCCTGACCGCCAGGGATCCCTACAACAACATCATGCGCACCACCATCGAGGCGATGGCGGCGGTCCTCGGCGGCACCCAGTCCCTTCACACCAACGCCTTCGACGAGGCGCTGGCCCTGCCCACGGATTTTTCCGCGCGTATCGCCCGCAACACCCAGCTGGTGATCCAGGAGGAGACGGGGATCACCCAGGTGGTGGATCCGCTGGCGGGCTCCTACTATGTGGAGAGTCTCACCAACGAGATGGTGGTCGCCGCCCGCAAGCTGATCGACGAGGTGGAGGAACTGGGCGGCATGACCAAGGCGGTCATCTCCGGCATGCCGAAGCTGCGGATCGAGGAGGCGGCAGCCCGGCGCCAGGCCCGCATCGACCGCAGGGAAGAGGTGATCGTCGGCGTCAACAAATATCAGCTTGAGAAGGAGCCGGAGGTCGATGTACTGAATATCGACAACAGTGCGGTAAGGGAATCCCAGATCAATCGGCTGCAGCAGGTGCGCACCAGCCGTGATGAGGCGGCATGCCAGCGTACCCTGGAAGCGCTCACCGCGGCTGCGGAGAACGAAACCGGCAATCTGCTGGAACTGGCCGTGGACGCCGCCCGGGTGCGGGCCACGGTAGGAGAGATTTCCGACGCCCTGGAAAAGGTATACAGCCGGCACCGCGCGGTGACACGCTCGATTTCCGGCGTCTATGGGGCCGCCTACCAGGGCGACGAAGGATTCGATCAGATCCGCAAGGATGTGGAGCTGTTCGCGGAGCAGGAGGGGCGCCGCCCCCGTATGCTGGTGGTCAAGATGGGGCAGGACGGCCACGACAGGGGTGCCAAGGTGATTGCCACCGCCTATGCCGACCTGGGTTTCGACGTGGATATCGGCCCCCTGTTTCAGACCCCGGAAGAGGCGGCGAGGCAGGCGGCGGAGAACGATGTGCACGTGGTGGGGGTTTCATCCCAGGCCGCCGGACACAAGACACTTGTCCCGCAATTGATCCAGGCCCTGGAACAGGAGGGTGCAGGTGATATCCTGGTGGTTTGCGGAGGCGTGATACCACCCCAGGATTATGCTGCCCTGCGCGAGGCGGGCGTGGCTGCAATCTATGGTCCCGGCACCAACATCCCCATGGCTGCCGCCGAGATGATGACGTTGATTCGCCAGCAAAGCCAGGCGTAGTCGGTACCCCGGTCCCTTGCCGGTATTGTGCAGGTCCGTGGGAGTTTTTCACCGTCCCGGAATGCGGATGCGGTTTTTTCGGGAGATTATGAGGAAGTAAGGTGTGTTTTCGACCTGGGCAGCAGGTGGGAGACGCACATGCCAGGAGAGAAAGATGCAAGAGATTATCAGACGACTCGATGCGAAGCGTGCCGCCGCCAGGCTGGGTGGAGGTCAGAAACGCATAGACAGGCAACATGAAAACGGCAAACTGGCCGCCCGGGAACGTATCGAACTGTTCCTGGATCCTGGCTCCTTCGAGGAGTGGGACATGTTCGTGGAGCACAACTGCACCGAGTTCGGCATGGACAAGCAGAAGATCCCCGGTGACGGGGTGGTGACCGGTTACGGCACCGTGGGCGGCCGGCTGGTGTTCGTCTTCAGTCAGGATTTCACGGTGTTCGGTGGATCCCTCTCCAAAGCCCATGCAGACAAGATCTGCAAGGTTATGGATCACGCGATCAAGGTTGGGGCGCCTGTGGTGGGTCTGAACGATTCCGGTGGGGCGCGTATCCAGGAAGGGGTCGATTCCCTGGCGGGATATGCCGACGTATTCCAGCGCAATGTGATGGCCTCGGGCGTGATACCCCAGATCTCCATGATCATGGGGCCCTGTGCGGGCGGTGCGGTCTATTCCCCTTCCATGACCGATTTTATTTTCATGGTCAAGGATACCTCGTACATGTTCGTTACCGGCCCGGAAGTGGTGAAAACGGTAACCCACGAGACGGTTACCGCGGAAGAGCTTGGCGGTGCAAAGACGCACACCCATAAATCCGGCGTGGCAGACCTGGCATTCGAAAACGACGTGGAGGCGCTTTTCATGCTGCGCCGCCTGGTCAATTTTCTGCCCGCAAACAACAAAGAGAAGCCACCGGTCTGGCCGACCACAGACCCGGCCGAACGGCAGATCCCGTCGCTGGATACCCTGGTTCCCGACGACCCAAACAAGCCGTACGACATGAAAGAGCTGATTGTCAAAATTGTGGACGACAGGAACTTTTTCGAGCTGCAGAGAGACTATGCGGCGAATATCGTGATCGGCTTCGGTCGCATGGAGGGCGCCACGGTCGGCTTCGTGGCCAACCAACCGATGGTGCTGGCAGGTTGCCTGGATATCGATTCCTCCAAGAAAGCGGCACGTTTCGTCCGTTTCTGTGACGCGTTCAATATTCCGGTAGTGACCCTGGTTGACGTACCCGGCTTTCTGCCCGGTACGGCTCAGGAGTACGGGGGCATCATCAAGCACGGTGCCAAGCTGCTCTATGCCTATGCCGAGGCGACGGTGCCGAAGATCACCCTGATCACCCGCAAGGCCTATGGCGGCGCGTACGATGTCATGTCCTCCAAGCACCTCCGGGGCGATGTCAACCTGGCTTGGCCCAGTGCCGAGATCGCGGTGATGGGGCCAAAGGGGGCCGTCGAGATCATTTTTCGCCAGGACATGGCGGATCAGGAAAAGATCGATCTGCGCACCCAGGAGTACAAGGATCGATTCGCCAATCCCTTCGTCGCCGGAGCCAGGGGTTTCGTAGACGATGTGATATTGCCCCACAGCACCCGCAAGCGCATTTGCCGTTCGCTGGCCATGCTGAAAAACAAGACACTGGAAAACCCCTGGCGCAAGCACGGCAACATACCGCTTTAAGGCCGGATGCTCCCGATTGGGGCCGGCCCGAACCCAGGTTGCCGGCGTTCCAGCGAATCAAATTACCGGAAGTGAAAACACATGTTTGAAAAAATACTGATTGCAAACCGAGGGGAGATCGCCTGCCGCGTCATCACGACCGCCCGGAAGATGGGCATCAAGACCGTTGCCGTTTACTCCGATGCGGATAAAGATGCACTGCATGCGCAGATAGCGGACGAGGCGGTACATATTGGGGCAGCCCCTTCAGCGGAGAGTTACCTCGTGATGGAGCGCATCATCCAGGCCTGCCGCGACACGGGTGCTCAGGCAGTGCATCCCGGATACGGTTTTCTCTCGGAGAACGCAGCATTCTGTGAGGCACTGGAAAAGGAAGGGATCGCGTTTATCGGGCCTGCCACCTACGCTATCAACAGCATGGGTGACAAAATTACCTCCAAGCGCCTGGCCGAGAAAGCCGGCGTGAATGTCATCCCGGGTTATACCGATGTGGTGAGGGATGCCGACCATGCGGTGGAGATCTCCGCCGGTATCGGTTATCCGGTGATGCTGAAGGCGTCGGCCGGTGGCGGCGGCAAGGGGATGCGCATCGCCTGGGACGAGGCGGACTGCAGGGACGGGTTCGAACGGGCGACCAACGAGGCGCGCTCCAGTTTTGGCGACGAGCGTGTTTTCATCGAAAAATTCATAGAGGAACCGCGACACATCGAGATTCAGGTGATGGCCGACACCCACGGCAATATCATCTATCTGGGAGAGCGCGAATGTTCCATACAAAGACGGCATCAGAAGGTTATTGAAGAGGCACCCTCTCCTTTTCTCGACGAGGCGACCCGCAAGGCCATGGGTGAACAGGCTGTTCAACTCGCGACAGCGGTACAGTATCGCAGTGCCGGTACCGTCGAGTTCATCGTCGATGCGAACCGCAACTTCTATTTTCTGGAGATGAATACCCGTCTCCAGGTAGAACACCCGGTGACTGAGTTGATCACCGGTCAGGATCTGGTTGAGATGATGATCCGGGTGGCCTACGGTGAGAAGTTGCCGTTGAAGCAGGAAGACGTAACCCTCACGGGCTGGGCGATTGAGACCCGAGTCTATGCCGAAGACCCATTTCGTAATTTCCTGCCGTCCATAGGCCGCCTGGTCTACTATGAGCCACCCGCAGGCAAGAATGTTCGGGTGGACACAGGGGTCTATGAGGGCGGTGAGGTCAGCATGTTCTATGATCCCATGATCGCCAAGCTGATTACCTATGGCGAGACCAGAGAAGCAGCGATCGACCGAATGTGCCAGGCTCTGGACGAGTACTATATTCAGGGTGTACAGCACAACATCAGCTTCCTGAATGCGCTGATGGTGCATCCCCGTTTCAGGGAGGGCAGGCTCAGCACCAATTTTATTGCTGAAGAGTACCCGGACGGGTTCAACGCCGCCCATGTGCCCCAGGAAGATCCTGCCAAGTCGATTGTCGTTGCCGCCTGCGTGCATCGGGGCTTTACCGATCGGGCGGCGCAATTGAGCGGGCAGATGCCGGGACATGAGCGTGTCGTAGACGATGACTGGGTGGTGGTTGTCGGGGGGGGAGAACATCACATCAATATCGTGCCTACAGCCGATGGCTACCGGGCGCAGCTCGAGGGTACCACCTACGATGTGGTTACCGACTGGGTGATGGGGCAGCCGCTGTTCAAGGCGGTATTGAACGGTGAATCGATCTGTTTTCAGGTCGCCCGGCAGCGCATCTGGTATCACTTGATGCATCGCGGTGCCAAGACCGATGCCGTTGTAATGACACCGCTTGCCGCAGCGCTGCACGCCAAGATGCCGGAAAAGGTGCCGCCCGATCTTTCCAAATTCCTGCTTTCCCCCATGCCGGGACTGCTGGTGAAAATGTCTGTCAAAGAGGGCGACGAGGTCAAGGTGGGCCAGGAGGTCGCGGTCATCGAAGCGATGAAGATGGAAAATGTTCTACGCGCCGAACAGGATGCCGTGGTTGCGAGGGTGGCATCCGTTGTAGGCGACAGCCTTATGGTGGACCAGGTTCTGGTCGAATTCGAGTGACCGGGGCCGGATATCCGCTTGGTTTGAACAGGCGCTAGATGGATCATGAAACGGAAGCACTGGCTGCCCAGGTCGTTTCGGGGAACCGAAGGGCGCTGTCCCGGGCGATCACCCTGGTGGAGTCGACCCGGGACGACCATCGTCAAAAGGCTGCCCAGCTGCTTCAGATCCTCACACCCCGTGCCGGAAACTCGCTGAGAATCGGTATCTCTGGGGTTCCGGGGGCGGGTAAATCCACCTTCATCGAGGCCATGGGTAACCTGGTTCTCGATCGGGGGCACCGGCTGGCGGTGCTGGCGGTGGACCCCTCCTCGTCTCTCAGCGGTGGGTCGATTCTGGGGGACAAGACCCGGATGGAACTCCTGTCCCGCCGCCGGGAAGCCTTTATCCGTCCTTCCCCAACCGCGGGCAACCTGGGGGGAGTCGCCAGGCGCACCCGGGAGAGCATGCTGTTGTGCGAAGCCGCAGGCTTCGACGTTATCTTCGTGGAGACCGTGGGTGTCGGTCAGTCCGAAACGGCGGTGGCCGAGATGACGGATCTGTTCCTGCTGCTGCTCCTGCCCGGTGGCGGAGACGATCTGCAGGGGATCAAGCGCGGCATCATGGAACTGGCGGACATGGTGCTGATCAACAAGGCCGACGGGGACCTGGCCACAGCAGCACGTCACTCGGCGGCAGACTATCGTTCGGCGCTGACCCTGATTCACCCCCGGACCCATGGGTGGCGTGTTCCGGTCCTGACCTGTTCGGCCCTGTGTGGAGGCGGTATCGGGGAGGTCTGGGAAAAGATCGGGGAATACCGTACCAAGGTGACCGAAAGCGGTGATTTCGAGAAACGCCGGGCGACTCAGGCCAAGAGCTGGATGTGGACCGAGATATCCGAGGGTCTGCTTGCCGCCTTCCGGCAGGAGGCTGCTGTAAGAGCCCGGATGGAGCAGGTGGAGACGGAAGTGAGAGCGGGGCGTCTGCCGCCGACCCTGGCCGCCGCCGACCTGCTCGGGCTATTTTACAATGAATCGGCGGATGCAAAGAAAACAGTAAAGGGAGCAAACAGATGATCGGAAAATTGAATCACGTGGCCATTGCGGTACCCGACCTTGAGGCGGGCACGGCGGTCTACCGGGATACGCTGGGAGCAAAGGTGTCCGAACCTCAGGAAGAACCGGATCACGGGGTGGTGGTCGTCTTCGTGGAACTGCCAAACACCAAGATAGAACTCCTTCACCCCTTGGGTGAGAAGTCGCCCATCGCCGGTTTTCTTGCAAAGAATCCGGGGGGCGGCATTCATCATGTGTGCTATGAGGTGGAGGACATCGAGGCGGCCGCGGAGAAGATGAAGGCTGAGGGTGCGCGTGTGCTGGGTGACGGCAGTCCCAGGATCGGCGCCCATGGCAAGCCTGTATTGTTCCTGCACCCCAAGGACTTCTGCGGCACCCTGGTGGAACTGGAGCAGGCGTGAGGGAGGTTGCCGGATCTTCAGCCGGTCAACCGTATCTTTGCTGATTGACAATGGGACACCGGGTAACCTGGCTGGAGGAGACGCTGCGGGAAGAGGTACCCCTGACCCGGTACATGGGACTGCGGCTGGAGGAACATGGAGAGGGAAGGCTGATCGTTCAGGCCTCTTTGTCCGCCAATGTCAACATTCACGGCACCGCCTTTGGCGGCAGCCTGTTCAGTATCTGTGCCATTGCCTGCTGGGGTACGCTGCACCTGAGTTTCACCCGGGCGGGAGTTCCCGCCCGCAGTGTTCTGGGCAAGGCATCCATAGAATATTCCCGGCCGGTGCGGGGCGACTTCGAGGCGCGCTGTGAATTGCCCGGGGACGGTTCGTTTGAAGCCTTTATGGAGCGGCTCCAACAGGGCCGCAGGACGCCCCTGGAGCTGGTGGCTGAGGTACGTGAAAAAGACCGGGTCGCCGCCGTGTTCCGGGGGACCTATTCGGCATTTACCGATCAAGGGTAGTCGATTTGGCCGAATGAATTCGACCCTACACCCGGATTACCTTTGCAGGGCCGAATTCATTCGGCCAACTGTTTCTTGAGTAAGTAAGTCAAACGGTAAGAAGCACTCTCAATGAAGTGCCTTTCCGCAGCCCTGGTAGACCCGGCCGTCCAGATCCACCCTGACCCGGGTTTCGTAGCTCTCGTCGGCCATGCTGTCCTGGCAGGTTTCACCTTTCAACAGCACCTCCAGACGATGGCCCGGTGAAACTGCCCGATAGACCGTCTCCCTGGTCGTGGGATCCGATCTCAGTTTCGGATTGTCGAACAGATAACGGTCGTCACCGTAATTTGTCACGAACTGAATCGACTCCCCATTGCGGATCTCAAGATACCACCCCGGCTCGTTTCCCACGCCCCTGAAATCCACACCATTGAGCTTGGCGTGCTCCCAGATTGCCAGGCTGCGGTTGTTGACACAGTTGCGGTGCGTGGTCCGGGTCGTTTCCAGCAGGGCCTCATCTCCTTTGCTCAGGAAGCTGATGGTCCCATCGCTGTATTTGGTCCCTGAACCCGAAGGAACCTGGGGCAGTTTGACGGTCTGCCCCGGCAGGAACAGCCATGCATGGTCATCGCGGATCCTGGTGACAAAGGTGTAATCGTCGGAACACTGGTAGACGAAGGTTCGGGGCGTGCTTTGGTCGCCGGAGTGTCCCGCCGTCGTGATGCAGCCCCAGAGCAGGGGCAGTGCCAACAGGCTACAGCCAACGGCTGTCCAGTACCGGGCTGTATTCGTTAACCCTCCCATGCCGCAGCCGGTACGAGATCAGCCCCCGGCTGTCTCTTTTATGGTCTCGATATTGATCGCGGGCAGGTAGTTCGGACGGGGCCTGACGCGGCGCGTGAACTTCTTGATCATGCCCTCCAGGTTGGGGCGCTTGTCCGCGGGACCGTCTCCGGGTCCTATGCCGCCGCCAAATTCCAGAAACAGGTTGATCCCGTCGTCCAGCGCCGTCTGCATGCAGCCCACCCAATTCACGGGATGGAAGAGCTGGAAAAACAGCCGGGCTCTGATGGTGGCCGGATCGCTCTCGTGATAGCCGCCGGTATAGTTTGAAGGCACCCCGATCGCCAGTTCCCCGAATTCGACCTTGTTCAGTTCATCCCGGAACCGGCGCGCGGCCTCCACCATGTAGTAGGTATGAAAGGCCCCTTCGGTCTTGAGCCTCACAGCCCTTTTCTTCGGCAGTTTTTCGGCGATCTCCGCCGCCAGGGCGTCCAGATCGGCAGGGGAGCCCCCAACCACGGTCTGGTCCGGCAGATTGAGACCGGCTATCGCGCAGAAATGTCTGTCGGAAAAGGGTTGGGCGGTCTCCAGATCCATGGTCAGGGCCGCCATCTCCCCCTCGCCGTAGGTACCCATTAACTCCCCGCGTTTGGCCACCAGTCCCAGGGCATCCTCGAAGCTCAGCGCACCGGCAGTTACCAGGGCGCTGTATTCCCCCAGACTGTGGCCGGCGGCGGCAACCGGCTGCACGGGCAACGCCGCTAATTCCCGGTAGACGGTCAGGCAGGCGATATGATGGGTCAAGAGCACCGGCTGGGTGTAGCGTGTAAGGTTGATCTTGTCCTCGGGGTTATCCAGCGACAGCTTGGCCATGTCGTAGCCCAGTACATCGCTGGCCTGCTCATAGATGCGGCGTGCCGAAGAGAACTCGGCGCAAAGATCGCTTCCGATGCCCTGGTACTGGGAACCCTGGCCGGGAAAAATGAAAATGGCGCGCTGTTCGTTGTCGGACATGGTAATTCTCCCCTTAAAGACTTTGATCCGGGAGCATAGACATTCACAGCTCCAAGGACAAGCCGTTGATCAAGGCGGTTGGACTCGATTATCTTAAAGTGAAAGAAGGTTATAGAATCGGAATGGACTTATGGCCCGCGAAGGCATCGAGGAGTGGAAATGGATAACAGATTGATGGTGTTGCCATCCGTAAAACCGGAGGGGATACGGGTGGTGAGTATTCCCGAGGACATCGACGGACAGGAGGCCTTTCGGCATGCCACCGGAGTGATATCGGGGGTGGAAGAAAATGATCCCGACTACACATGGGAAGACATCGAGGATGCCCTCGATGAACACGGCTACCGGGTTCTGGAGTTCGTGCTGGGACCTGCGCTGGACTGACCGGATGGTGCAGGACCGATGCTGCCCTGCTGCTCGAACGGTATGCTCATCAGCCCCCCGGTGACGCTGATTCTGCCGTGTATCCGGTATTCGAGGGGTTGGCCTGAGCGCTGTTCCAGGTTATGCAGCTGTTCAACAACGTTGAACAGGGTGCTGATGACTTCCACCTCCAGGGTTTGCTCGCCGAACCCGGGGATGACTACCGGGTCTCCGCTCACCCCGTAGGCGAACGCCTGTCCATTCAGCTCGACCTCGAAACTGATGCCCTCGATGGAGATTTCCCTGCGATCAGGATTGATGACGCGCAGGGTCAGCCCGTAGCGCTGTTCAAAGAACTGAACATCCAGGACCCGAAGGCTTACCAGGTTCACCCTGGGCGCCTCCTCTCTTTTCTCGAGACCGGCACACCCTGTCATCAGCAGCGACAGGATGACGGTCAGGGACAGAAGCAGCGAGGCGTATCGCATCATTGGTTGAAAGACAAGCCGGCCTTCAGGCCGGCTTGTCAGTCTGACGTCAATTGCCGTTTAGCTGGCGATCTTCCAGACGTCGGGGCCGGCGTTGACGCGGTCCTCGAAGGCCTTGCGTTGATTTTCCAACTCCGCCGGCAGGTGCTCACCGTAACTCTCGAAGTAGGTCTTGAGGGCCTCGGCCTCGGTAAGCCCTCCTTCCTTGGCGATATCCATGATGCCGTGGTACTGGGCTTCGCTGAAGTCGAGCCCGGCCCAGGTGATGTCCTCGTAGCGAGGCATCCGGCCGAAGGGGCTTTCCACCGCATCGGCGCGGCCGCGAACACGATCCACGATCCATTTCAGTACCCGCATGTTCTCGCCGAAACCGGGCCAGATGAACTTGCCGTTCTCGTCCTTGCGGAACCAGTTCACGCGAAAAAACTCCGGCTTCTGCGTCACGGCATCGTTCTGACCCATATTGATCCAGTGACCCCAGTAATCCCCCATGTGATAACCGATGAAGGGCAACATGGCGAAAGGATCCCGCCGGATCGCTTCCTGGCCGATGGCGGCCGCGGTGGCTTCCGAACCCATGGTGGCCGCCATGAAGACGCCGTGATTCCAGTCGAAGGATTCGTAAACCAGGGGGAAGGTCTTCGAAAGACGCCCGCCAAAGAGGAAGGCGCTGATGGGAACACCTGCGGGATCTTCCCAGGCCGGGTCGATCGTGGGACATTGCCCGGCCGGGGCGGTGAACCGCGAGTTCGGGTGCGCCGCGGGGACGTCACTATCCGGGGTCCAGTCGTTACCCTTCCAATCGATGGCGTGGGCAGGCGGATCGCCGTCCATGCCCTCCCACCAGACGTCACCGTCGTCGGTGAGCGCAACATTGGTGTAGATGCAGTTGCCGGCCTTCATGGTTTCCATTGCCATGGGATTGGAGTTGTAGGCGGTCCCGGGGGCGACGCCAAAAAAGCCGTATTCCGGATTGATGGCCCGCAGGGTGCCGTCGGGGGCGGGCTTGATCCAGGCGATATCGTCGCCCACCGTGTAGGCCTTCCAGCCCTCGAAACCCTCCGGTGGCAGGATCATCGCCAGGTTGGTCTTACCGCAGGCGCTGGGGAAGGCGGCGGCGACATAGGTCTTCTCGCCCTCGGGGGATTCCAGGCCAAGGATCAGCATGTGCTCTGCCAGCCAGCCCTCGTCTCGGGCCATCGTCGAGGCGATGCGCAGCGCCAGGCACTTCTTGCCCAGCAGGGCATTGCCGCCGTAGCCGCTGCCATAAGACCAGATCTCGCGGGTCTCGGGAAAATGCGAGATGTATTTTTTCTCGATATCCGGTTCGCAGGGCCAAACCACATCTTCCTGGCCGGGCTCCAGCGGCGCACCAATCGAGTGCAGGGTCGGGATGAATTCACCGTCATCTCCCAGCACGTCCAATACGGCCTTCCCCATGCGGGTCATGATCTTCATGTTAGTGACCACGTACGCTGAGTCAGTGATCTCGATGCCGATGTGGGCGATAGGCGAGCCGAGCGGCCCCATGCTGAAGGGGATGACATACATGGTGCGCCCACGCATGCAGCCGTCGAACTGCTTCTTGAGGATGGCCTTCATCTCGTCCGGATCCATCCAGTTGTTGGTGTGGCCTGCGTCCTCCGGCCGCTTGGAGCAGATAAAGGTGCGATTTTCCACACGCGCAACATCGCTGGGGTGGGAGCGGGCGAGGTAGGAGTTGGGTCGCTTTTCGGGATTGAGCCTGGTGAACACACCTGCGTCCACCAGTTCTCCGCAAAGCCGGTCGTACTCTTCTTCCGAACCGTCGGCCCAGACGACCTGGTCGGGTTTACACATGGCCGCCATCTCATCGACCCAGGCCAGAAGCTTGGCGTGATTAGTCATTTCCCTGCCGGTTTGAGTAGTGCTCATAGGATCAGCTCTCTATTGTTCAGTGGTGTGTGTTTGGGTGACCGGAAGACCGCCAGATCCCCCTGGATCGTTGATCGGACTCTACAGCCTGAACTGCCGAACCAGGCTGGAATCCACCAAATTTAACACCTTATTTTTGAAGGCGCCACCCGGATAGGCACCGTAATAAAAAGGTTACAAAATACCTTCGGTTTTCTTGTTCCCGGTCAAAGAAAAAACCCGGTTTGAACCACGAACATGTAGAAGGCGGTACCGGTAAATATGCTCAACAGGGCGTGTCGCAGCCAGAGATGCAGGGTGACGGTGATGAGCGAGGCGATCAGTTCCGGCGCACCGAACGGGGCCGTGGTGAGATTGATTTCCCGGAGACTGTAAAGCACCAGGATGGTCATGATGGCCGGCGGGGTATAGCGGCCAAGGAACAGCAGCAGCGGGTGGTCCGCCATATTGCGCAACAGTACGAACGGTGTGACACGGGTAAGAAAGGTGGCAGCCGTCATTACGGCGATGACGGCGATCAGATAGGTGGCCCCGCTCATGCCCGTGCTCCGGACATGCGCCATTGGAGGACCAGCACCACAATGGCGGTCGCGATGGCGATGAGCAGCATCTGCTCCCGCAACAGGGCAATGGCGAGCATGCCCGAGAGTATGGCTATCACGAAGGGAAAGAGTTCACGGATTTTCGCCCATTGCTCGATGAGCAGCACCAGGAACAGCGCCGTCAGGGCGAAATCCATCCCCGCGGTGTTGAAGTCGGCCAGGCTGCCCGTCACCGCACCGAGGGTACAGCCCACGACCCAGTAACTCTGGTTGAGCGCCGTGATGGTCAGATAGTAGTCCTGTTCGTTCTGATCTCCCCGGGGCTCGGTGCTGGTGATCAGGGAATAGGTTTCGTCGGTGAGTCCGAAGATCAGATAGGCCTTTTTCAGGCCCCGGCACCGGTATCGGCCTAGCACAGAAAGGCCGAAAAAGATGTGGCGGGAATTTAGCGCCAGGGTGGAGACTGCCACCTCCAGCAGACCGGCTTGCGCGGTAAGCAGCCCGATGGCCATGAACTGGGCCGCGCCGGCAAACACAAAGAGCCCCATCAGGGTCGCGAAGTACCAGGGGTAACCCAGACCCTGAAACAGGATACCGAAAGCCATGCCCAGGGGGACATAGCCGAACATCACGGGCAGCGTCGCCCGCAAGGCGGGAACCAGGCTCAGGGCTGCCGGACCTCTGGCTGATCGTACCTGTTGGTTGTAAGGGCCGACATCAGGGCTTCAGCTCGATGGTGCCGTCCACCCGAACCTCCACCCGGCGTGTGCCTGCCTCCAGGGCGGGGGGTGGTGCCTCCGCCGCCATCATCATGCCCCGGGAACTCCGGGCAACGGGCATGGGGCCAAGACCGGAGGTGTTGACGTTCATCTGCACCAGGCGGTAACCGCTTCTGCCCATCTGTTCCGTGACCATGTCCGCGCGCTGCCTGAAATCCGCGATGGCTGACTTGACCAGTTCATTCTCCGCGCCCCTGCGGCGCTCCGGCGAGACGGCATAGGAGATACTGCCCACCCCCAGATCGGCCTGAAGCCTGCCGATCAGGTTGCTCAATGCCGCTGCGTCACGGCTTTCCAACCGGATCGACTGGCGCACACGCCAGCCGCTCAGCACCTGGCTGCGGTAGACCGGGCTGGTGTTGTACTCCATGGTCTGTATCTTTACGGCGGATTCCCCTTTGGCCATCTCGATCGCGCTCTTGATCACGCGATTCACCTCCGTGGCCAGCAGCGACGGATCGTTGCCCTCTTTCTGGGCGTACATCAGGCTGATCAGGGTGTCGTTCTCCACGTCCTCACCGGCAGTCACGGCAAGGCTGATCCGGTCATAGGTGAGTGGCGTCGTATCCGCCCAGGCATTGGCAAGGCAAAGCAGCAGGACCGGAAAGGCGATGCGCGTCAGTTTCATGATTTCATCCTTTTTGAAGAAGATCGTACCCTCTCTATATAGCAAAACCGTAGCGGGTGTAGCCTGTGTTGAGCTTGCGAAACACGGGTCGAGTTCTGCCCTTCAAACCCGTGTTTCGTTCCTCAACACAGGCTACGATTGCTGAAACGGCTGCTGGCCGAATGAATTCCGGCTTACTATTCATTATCCACTTCGAAGCGGTTCAGTCCCACGTTCTTGTGCG
>JAHEHQ010000228.1 GCA_024644505.1 Gammaproteobacteria bacterium | reverse complement strand
GCGTGGGACGGGAGTATGGTTAGGATAGTTCCTGGTAACTAGTTTCTAGTTTCTAGTTACTAGTTACTAGTTACTAGAAAGAAAGTGAAGAAAAAGTGCTTACTTGTTGATTGGTAACTACCGGCTGAAATCTATAAATAAACTTAAGAAAACATCTTTACTTGTTGATAATTAGATGTTAATTGGAATGAAATCGAAGAAAAGCCTCTTACATATTCACTAGCAACTAGTAACTAAAAAAATGCCCCCACTATCCAAGAAAATTCCAATATTCCTCCTGCTTGCAGCGGGCTTCGCAAACACGGCTCTCGCAGAAAACTGGGAGCAGATGCGCCAGGAAATGATCGAGGAGATAGAGGGGGATGTCCGGGAGACTTCGGCCTATATCGACAAGGAGGCCCTGGACGAGCGGGTGATGGAGGCCATGGGCAGGGTTCCCCGTCACGAATTCGTGCCCGCGGAGCTCAGGCCCCACGCCTATAAAAACCGGCCGTTGCCCATCGGACACGGTCAGACCATATCCCAGCCCTATATCGTCGCATTGATGACGGATCTGCTGAAGCCCAAGCCCGGCCATCGCGTGCTGGAACTCGGCACCGGCTCGGGGTATCAGGCCGCGATTCTCGCGGAGCTGACAGACCGGGTTTTCAGCATCGAGATCATAAGCGCTCTGGGCGAAGAGGCGGCGGTGCGCCTCAAGCGGCTGGGTTATACGAATGTCGAGACACGGGTGGGCGACGGATACTACGGTTGGGAGGAAGAGGCCCCCTTCGATGCCATCGTGGTGACCGCGGCTTCGGGCCAGATCCCGCCACCCCTGATCAGTCAGTTGAAGCCCGGGGGCAGAATGGTGATTCCCGTGGGCGGCCGGTTTCAGGTTCAGCAGTTGATGCTGGTCGAGAAGGCGATGGACGGTAAGTTGACGGTGCGCCAGATTCTTCCGGTGCGGTTTGTACCCCTGACCGGCGATCGTCCGGCCGGTGATACGGGCGCGGGGTCCCGTTGACCCGCTGTTCATGCCGAAAGAGAGCAGGCAAGGTATGAAGCCGGCAACCGCGGAACTGCGAGAGCTCGATGCGCACCGGTTCGTGGCCCGTCTCGGGGGCGACTGGACCTCCGGGTCGGCGCTGCCTTCCCCGAAACTCTTGAGCGATGGTCTTGCAGCCACTGAAGGCGGTCAGCTCCGGTTCGATACGGAGGCCGTCGAATCCTGGGACAGCCGCTTCATAACCTGGGTGATCGGGTTGTCGGCGAGGCTGGAGGCACGCGGTATGAGTGTCAGCTGGCAGGGTCTCCCAACAGGGGTGGGGGAGCTGATACAGCTTTCCAGGGCCGTGCCCGAAAGGGTTGATGCCCGCAGGAACGTCGAAAAACAGGGTGTTGCCGCCCGGCTCGGCAACCTGGTCTATGGATCTGTTGACCAGACCAGGCAACTGCTGGCCTTCATCGGGGAGGTCTCGGTGGCCTTCTACCGCTTCCTCACGGGCAGGGCCCGGTTCAGGCGCTCGGATTTCTTCCTGTTTATCCAGGAGACCGGTGTCGAGGCCCTCCCCATCGTGGGCCTGATCAGCCTCCTGGTCGGGCTGATCCTGGCTTTCATAGGTACCTTGCAGCTGGCCATGTTCGGGGCCCATATCTATGTGGCGAATCTGGTCGGCATCGCCATGGTCAGGGAGATGGGCGCCATGATGGCGGCCATCATCATGGCAGGCCGCACCGGCGCATCCTTTTCGGCCCAGCTGGGCACCATGCAGGTCAATGAGGAGATCGACGCCTTCAGGACGCTGGGGATATCCCCCGTGGAATTCCTGGTGCTGCCAAGGATGCTGGCCCTGATGCTGATGATGCCGTTGCTGTGCATCTATGCGGACCTGCTGGGTATTGCCGGCGGCATGCTGGTCAGCGTCACCATGTTCGATATCACCGTCATCCAGTATCTGGAGCAGACCCGCTCCGCCATAGATCTCACCGACATCACCGTGGGCATCGTGAAGAGCGTGGTGTTCGGGGTGCTGGTGGCGATTGCCGGCTGCATGAAGGGGATTCAGTGCGGACGCTCCGCCTCGGCGGTGGGGCAGGCCACCACCTCGGCGGTGGTGATGTCCATCGTGGCCATCGTGATCGCGGATGCGATCATCACCCTGATCAACAACGTACTGGGCGTTTAATGGACCGGGTTCCGCATATCGAGGTCAGGGATCTGACCATGGCCTATGGTGAAAACCTCATTCAGCGCGATCTGAGCTTCGCGGTGAACCGAGGGGATATCTTTATCATCATGGGTGGGAGCGGCTGCGGGAAAAGCACCCTGATGCGCCATCTGGTGGGTCTGCTGTACCCGGCAAAGGGCAGCATCCTCTACAACGGAAGAGATTTCTGGCAGTCCGCACCCGAACAACACGAGGCGCTGATGCGCAGGATCGGTGTGCTCTATCAGCGGGGTGCCCTCTGGAGTTCCATGACCCTGGCGGAGAACGTGGCCCTGCCGTTGACCGAGTACTCGACCCTCAGTCCGGGGGAGATCAGGGAGATCGTATCCTTCAAACTGGCCCTGGTGGGATTGGCCGGATTCGAGGATTACTATCCCACCGAACTCAGCGGCGGGATGCAGAAGCGGGCCGCGCTGGCCCGTGCCATGGCCCTGGACCCGGACGTGCTTTTTTTCGACGAGCCTTCGGCGGGGCTCGATCCGATCAGCGCCCGCCTGCTGGACGAGCTGATCATCGAACTGCGGAACAGCCTGGGTGCGACCATCGTGGTGGTTACCCATGAGCTTGCCAGTATCTTCGCGATCGGGAACAACTCGGTCTTTCTGGATACGGACACCAAAACCATGATCGCCACTGGCGATCCGAACCGATTACTGAAAGAATCACAGGACCCCCGGGTGATCCGGTTTCTCACCAGGGGACAGGAGCAGGAGAAGGATTCGGCTGGCTTATGAGCAAACGGGCAAATCCGGCACTGATCGGAGTTTTCGTGATGACCGCCCTGGCAGTTGTGGTTGCCGTGGTCGTCTATATCGGTTCCGCCGGTTTCGGCAGCAACTGGTACCAGTTCAAAATCTATTTCCAGGGCAATGCGGCGGGTCTCCAGGTCGGCGCGCCGGTAGTCCTGAAGGGCGTGACCATCGGCAGGGTAACCAGCATACAGGTCGGTCTCTATCCGGAGGCCGAGGACTTTATCGTGCCGGTTGAGATTCAGATAGATGAAAATAAGATCCTGACGCCAGGCAGGCGGGTCGAGGAACTGATACTGGCAGAACTGGTGCGGCAGGGTCTGAGGGCGCGCCTGGACCTGCAAAGCATACTTACCGGCCAGCTGAGGGTTGAACTGGGATTCTTCCCGGACACGGAGGCGAAGTACAGGGGCCGGAAGCCCAGGTATCCGGAGATCCCCAGTATCCCGTCAACCCTGGAGACGCTCAAGGCGGCCCTGGAGGAATTTCCCATCGAGGAGCTGGCCGCCGCCACGGTTCGCATCGTCAACGGCCTGGATCGGCTGGTCAACTCCCCCAATATCGAACAGATCCTCGACGACGTGCAGCAGTCAGCGGCAAACGTTCGTTCCATCACCGGCAGCTTCGAGAAACGGGCCGAACCCCTGGCGGAAAACATCGACATTACAGTCACGGAAATCAGCCGGCTCGTCGGGGAGGCGCGCATCATCATCGATTCGGTGGGGGGTGACCTGAAACTGGCGACGGCCGATGCGCGTGTCCTGATGAATGATCTTCAGTCCAATGTCGATCCGGCCATCGATGAGTTCAGGGGGGCCGTGCGATCGGCACAATCTGCATTCGACTCGGCAGACCGTGCCTTCAAGTCCGCGGATGAGCTGATAGGGAAGGAGTCGACCCTGCGTCACGAATTCCTGACCCTCATGAAAAACCTGTCCGAGGCAGCCAGGTCGCTGAAGATCATGGTTGACTACCTGGAGCGTCACCCGGACGCCCTCATCAGAGGTAAACGCTAATGATCCCACTGCGATCGGTATTGTGGCTTATGTTGTCAATTACATTGGCGGGCTGTGCCACTTCAACACCCTCCCGTTTTTACCTCCTGACCCCCGGTGAAGCCGCACCAGAGGGTCCGGCCTTAAAAGATCTGGTGCTTGGTATCGGCCCGGTAAGGCTGGCCGCCTATCTGGAACGGCCCCAGATCGTGGCCAGGAAAAGTGCCAACCGGTTGAAGGTGGAGGAGTTCGACCGCTGGGGCGGCACACTGGAGGCCAATATCACCTGGGTGGTGGCGGAGAACCTCTCCCGCGACCTCGGGACCGAATCCGTGGTCACCTTTCCCTGGGAGCGCGCACTGGTGCCCGGCTACCAGGTCACCATCGACGTTCGCCAGTTCGACCTGATCCGCCCCGACGAGGTTCGTCTCACGGCGCTCTGGCGTCTTCTCGGGCCCAGAGGTGACAAGCTCCATGCCATCCGTAAATCGGACATCAGGGAGCCGGTGACGGGTGAAGGGTTCGAACCCCAGGTGGCCGCCCAGAGCAGGGCGCTGGCGCAAATGAGCCTGGAGATCGCGGAAGCCGTCAGGCGCCTGGAACTGAATTCTCACACGAACTGACAAAGCGTTTCCCCGTAGGAGCGGGCTTGCCCGCGAACAGCGGTTTTGCCGCTGCCCACACATTTCGCCGACAACCCCGCACGACTCGCCCGAAAGACATGTAGGGTCGAATTCATTCGACCGTCTCGCCCGAAATACATGTAAGGTCGAATTCATTCGACCGTCGGCTGCATGCAGGGTTCGGATTGATGTCGGTCTACTTCAATTCCCAGTGAGGCCGTATCGGGGCGACATACAAGGCGCCATATTCCTCCGCCAGCGCCC
>JAHEHQ010000227.1 GCA_024644505.1 Gammaproteobacteria bacterium | reverse complement strand
GGGTATTGCAATGTAGGACGAGTAGCCCTCCGGTGTCGTTCGTCCAAATCTGGCACGGCCGGTTTCGGGATCGATCTCGGTCAGGGCGCCGATCAGATCTGACCAGGACTTGCCCTCCGGGAGATAGTAGTAGCAGACCAGGCCGATCAGGATGATGCCGCCTGCCAGCAGAACGGCCTGAGCCGAGTCCACATAGGCGACTGCGCGCAGCCCGCCGGAAGCCACATAGATGATGACTACCACAGAGAGCAGCCACATGCCCCATTCGATGCCGAGCATGCCGTCGGTCAGCACGTTGAACAGGAAACCTGAGGCGCGCAGCTGAATCCCCAGGTAGGGAACGGAGAAGAACAGCGCCACGATGACCACGAGGATGCGGATGGTATCCGACTTGAAATAGTAGGCCATCATCTCACCTGGCGTGATGAACCCGAAGCGCTTGCCGAGCATCCACTGACGCTTCAGGAACAGTACCCCGGTGAAGGGTATGGTGATGGCATAGAAGGAGGCGTAGGCGTACTGAAAACCGTCACGGTAGATCAGCCCGGGATGACCGATGAAGGTCCACCCGGAAAACGAGGTGGCGGTGGCGGCAAGTATGAACACCCAGATGGAGATTTGCCGGCCGGCCACGAAATAGTCACTGGCGGTTCTTGCCGTCAGTGCACCCTTGATGCCCCAGAATATGCAATAGGACCAGTAAAGTGCGACAAATACGAATAACCAGACTACTTTTGCATCCATGGGCCGTTTCTCTTCCCTCGAGTCCGATTGCTGTGTATAGCGGTTACTTCGGATTTCATCGGTATATAATCAAATCCCCAGTCGCTGACAGCCGGTGGTTCCAGCTCCATGGCGGGTACCATCGTTAGAGCCATCGTTTGGAATTTGCAAGAAATATACCACTAAATGGCCCTTTTTCCGTCAATGGCTTGAAGTTGATCTTCCCGGAGGTGTAACGGCTGACTGTTACGATAGGAAGCTATTGGTGTGGAAAGGTAACGCTCAGGTAAGCCTGCACTGTCTCATCGAGATTGGCGTTATCAGCGCCAATCTCGATGAGACAGTGCATCGGAGTTGCGATTCCCCTTCAAATCACGTGAAATACCAGGACCTGTTCTATTGACGGGAGCTTCCGTCACCCCGATTCCGATTTCGATGGTATGAAATTCCTACACTATGTTCATCTGGGGCTTATCGCCGTGTTCGCGGCGATCAACGCACTCATGCTCTATCTTCTTCTGATGAAGCTGCCTTATGACATCCATGTCTTCTTTGCCAGCCTGGACCACTGGGACGAACAGCAGCCTCGAATCGGGATCGTGTCGGCGATTGTGCTGATAGCCGCCGGGGCGGCGGGATGGTCTGCGTGGCGCATGCCGGCAGACTGGAAATACCGGCTGCTCTATTTTCGCTGGTTATTTCCCCATCCGGCATTCAATGCGTTCCTCACTACCCGCAAACAGCCTTTCGAGAGCAAGGCCCTGCTCAGCGCGTTTCCGGAAGTCAAGGACAAGGGTTTCGCGCCCTCGATCCAGATTGAAACCTGGAAGCAATGCCATGCCAGGCACGCCGATGTGCCGGTGGTGATCAATACCCGGCTCCATTGGGATATGCTGCGGGATCTCTACGTTTTGAGCCTGTTCTTCCTGGTGCTGTTCATCCTGAGTTACCTTGTCCTTATCGGTGTGCCCTTTCAGTTTGTCGCAATTTATATGTTCGTTTTCGGCGCCCAGTTTCTTTTTCTGCTTCTGGCCGCACGGCGCGTCGGTTACAAACTGGTGGACAATGTACTGGCTGTCAGCCTGGGCATGGACGACAAAGACCAGGGTCTCGGCAGCGGAAAAGGCGGCAGGCGGGTTATATAGCAATCTGGTTCTTCCCCTTTTGATTCAACCCTGCATTGGTCGAATGAATTCGACCCTACAGTTTAACTGACAGTGTGTGTATCAGAGTTGCAGGGCCGAATTTATTCGGCCAACGGCTGACAGTGTGTGTATCAGAGTTGCAGGGCCGAATTTATTCGGCCAACGGCTGACAGTGTGTGTATCAGAGTTGTAGGGCCGAATTAATTCGGCCAACGGTAGATTGATTCGCCCCTACGGTTTTGATGGCAGATGGAATGCTTTTTCAGCTGATAACGGTCAGGTCCCGCAAGGTGGGTGATTTCTTGCTCCGGCGGTAGGCAACCTGGGCAAGAAACAGCTCGGCGGCGGCAATGGCGTCGGTCAGGGCGTTGTGAGCGGGGTAGCGCGGCAGATTGTAACGGTCCCTGGCACTGCCGAGGCGCAGGTCGCCGGAGCGAATGGAACGGTCAGTGTTTCTGAATACCCTGACCTCGAGCGCGAGGGTGTCCACAACGGGACCGATGAAGGGATAGCCATAGACGCGCTGACAGGCATTGCTCAGGAAGTGGTACTCAATGGCGGCGTGGTGGGCGAGCATGGCCTTGCCTGCGAGCGAATAGAGGAGGTCTGAAAGGGCTTCTTCCAGGGATTGCGCTTTCGCCGCCCGATCATCCATGATGCCGTGCACCACCACGGAGGACGCAGGGAGCGCACCGCTGGGTTTGGCCAGTACATGTGTTGCGTCTCCCAGATAGAGGGTGTGGCCACGGACCGTGGTGTACCCCATGCTGATGATCTCATCTTTCTCTTGATCCAGCCCGGTGGTCTCGAAATCCACGGCCAGATAGTCCACCTGCCGCCAATCCGCATCCAGTATCGGAAACGGAATTTCGTAGTAGTCCCTCAACGGGCACTCGGGCATGTTGCGCAGCCACCAGTTGCGGCGCTCTTCCAGGTTGAACAGATACTTCCAGAATGACACGGACTCTCCTAACAGTATAGACAGGCCCTATCTCGTGTAACGCTGGCCCAGCACGTTTTGCATGGTCCGGACCACCGTGAAGGCGTCCTTGAGATGATTGCGGTCGAAATGGGAAAGATCGTCGGGTGACATGAAGTTGTCGGGCTCGATGTTGTTTCTGATCTGTTGCGCCTGATGCTTGATGCGCATGAAGCTGATGAATTCCAGGGCGTCACTGAGATCCCGGGCGCTGTCCGCGGTGACTTCCCCGCCCTGGGCCACCTCCGAGAGGCGGTGCTGGGTGTTCACGGCCTCGCTTCCGGCCGCCAGTGCATAGACCCTGGCCAGATCCACGATTGGAATAATACCATTGTGCTTCATGTCGAAGGTCTGGTCGTGCTCTCCACCCCGAATCAGCACGAAATTGCGGAAGAAGCCCAAAGGCGGCTGGTGCTTGAGGGCGTTGCCCACCATATGGGCGAGAAAGATCCGGTTTCCGCGGGTCTTTTTCAGCACATGCTCCCGTAGCTCACGGAACAGGTTGACGTTGCCGTGCACACGGCGCAGATCGAAGAAGACGCAGGTCAGCATCAAGGCCATGGGTTCCGGCTGGTCTATCCATTTGTTGAAATAGCTCTTCCATGCCTGCAGCGGTTGGCGCCATTTGTCGGTGATGGCCATCATTTCCCCGGGGCAGTAGATGTAACCGCAGGCGTCGAGGCCGTCGCAGACGTAACGTGTCAATTCCCGGAAGTACTCACCGTGGGTGTCCGGGTCAAAATTGTCATCCATCACCAGGCAGTTGTCCTGGTCTGATTTTGCGGTCTGTTCATTGCGGGCCTGGGAACCCGCCGCAAGCCAGGCATAAGGCACCGGTGGCTTACCCAGCTTCTCTTCGGCCAGCTGCAGCAGCCTGATGGTGATGGCGTCGGTGATCGCCGTGATGACGTGTCCGGCGCTGTTGGCGGTGGCGTCGGCTGCCGCAAGACTCTGCAGAAGCTTGGGGACCTTGGCGGTGATCTGCTGCATCTCCTCCACTTTTTCTTTCTTGTAGATGTCGTTGACCAGGTAGACGGCGGAGGTGGTGTTGTGTTTGGTGATGTCGGTAACCGTCAGCATGCCCCTGACATCTTTGCCCCGGACCACGGGGAGATGGTGGACGTTTTTCCGGGCCATCTTCAATTGGGCCTCAAAGGCAAAATCGTTCTCGTCCACGGTGGTGGGGTTGAAGGTCATGATCTCGGCGATCGGCATGTCGTAGTCCAGCCCCTCGGCCACCACCCGGTTGCGCAGATCCCGGTCCGTGACGATCCCTGCCAGCTGGCCCTGGGCGACCACCAGCAGGGAGGAGACGCGCTCTTCACTCATCTTGCGTGCGGTTTCGCGGATGGTGGCGCTGGGAGAGGTGAATATGGGGTCGCGGCTGATCAGATCCCTGATACGGGTGGTCATCAGGCTGAGCTGGTTACTCGAATCCTGCCCGCCTCCGGCCACGGCATCCCTGAGCATGTCGCTGCCGGCCGGGCCGAAGAAATAGGCGAACTGGGGATGCCTGTCGCACAGCCGGTCCACGTCCGTTGCCCGCAGCTGGTAAACCAGGGTGTCTTCGATGGCCGTGCCCCGGCGCTGCAGTTCCTGGGTCTTTCTGTGGGAGGCCCTGTAGCCGAACATGTCCCCCTCGCTGAGACGGGCAAGCAGTTCCTCTTCCTGGCCCAGCAGTTCCACCGCGCCGGAGCGGACGATATAGAGGTGGTTGTTTACGGAGCCGGTGTCCGGGATGGCTGTCTCGCGCCTGAAGTAGCGGACCTCCAGCTTCTCCGGGAGGAGGTCGAGGATCGGGTCCGGCAGCTGGTCAAAAGGGTGGTTTGCAGCAAGGAAGTCCCGAATCTCAAATAGTTCGATTTCCATACGAGTGCTCTATTGCGTGTTGTCCGGGACCTGCGTGTCCGGGAATTAGATGCCTTAAAGCGGGGAGGGTGGGTGAATACCCGTATCGGCCTGGAAAAACAAAGCCCAAAAAAAAGGCCCCGCAAGAAGCGGGGCCCA
>JAHEHQ010000226.1 GCA_024644505.1 Gammaproteobacteria bacterium | reverse complement strand
CCTGGACCCTGGAACAGGGCTATCCCGACGCCCCCCATCCCATCGAAGAACAGCTGCCCGTGCATGTGGTGGCCTACGATTACGGCATCAAGCGCAATATTCTGCGTATGCTGGTGGACCGGGGTTGCCGGATTACCGTGGTGCCCGCTCAGACGCCCGCTGCAGAGGTGATGGCGATGCGGCCCGACGGGGTGTTTCTGTCCAACGGTCCGGGAGACCCCGAACCCTGCGATTACGCCATCCGTTCGATAGGGGAGTTGCTGGAGACCGGGCTGCCCGTCTTCGGCATCTGCCTCGGCCATCAGTTGCTGTGCCTGGCCAGCGGCGCCGGTACCATGAAGATGAAATTCGGCCATCACGGGGCCAATCACCCGGTGCAGGACCTGGACTCCAAGAGCGTCATGATTACCAGCCAGAACCATGGATTTGCGGTGGATGGCGACAGCCTGCCGGAGAATCTCAGGGTTACCCACCGTTCCCTGTTCGATGGTTCCATTCAGGGCATTCACCGCACCGACAGGCCGGCGTTCGGCTTCCAGGGACATCCGGAAGCCAGCCCGGGCCCTCACGATGTGGCGCCGGTCTTCGATCATTTCCTGGATCTCATCAACCAGCGGGCTGCATCGGGTAGCGGGTTACAGGACAGGGAAGGAGAGGTTGCCAATTCCGTCAGGGCGGCAGAATAAGATGCCAAAGCGTACAGACATCCAGAGCATTCTCATCATTGGTGCCGGTCCCATTGTGATCGGCCAGGCCTGCGAGTTCGATTATTCGGGCGCCCAGGCGTGCAAGGCGTTACGGGAAGAGGGATTCAGGGTGGTCCTGGTCAATTCCAACCCGGCCACCATCATGACCGATCCCGACAGTGCCGATGCCGTCTACATAGAACCTATCAACTGGCGCACCGTGGCCAGGATCATCGACAAGGAACGCCCCGATGCACTGCTGCCCACCATGGGGGGGCAGACGGCCCTGAACTGCGCCCTCGACCTGGTGAGGGAGGGTGTGCTGCAGGAGTACGGTGTGGAGATGGTCGGTGCCAGCCGGGAGGCCATCGACAAGGCAGAGGATCGGGATCTTTTCCGCAAGGCGATGAAAAAGATCGGCCTGGACATGCCGCGCTCGGCCATAGCCCACAGCATGGAGGAGGCCCTGCAGGTACAGGCACAGATCGGCTTTCCCACCATTATCCGGCCCTCCTTCACCATGGGGGGCTCCGGCGGCGGTATCGCCTACAACAAGGAAGAGTTCGTCGAGATCTGCGAACGGGGCCTGGATCTGTCCCCCACCAATGAACTCCTGATCGAGGAGTCGGCGCTGGGCTGGAAAGAGTACGAAATGGAGGTGGTGCGGGATCACAAGGACAACTGCATCATCATCTGCTCCATCGAGAACCTGGATCCCATGGGTGTACACACCGGCGACTCCATCACGGTGGCCCCCGCCCAGACCCTTACGGACAAGGAGTACCAGATCATGCGCGACGCCTCCCTGGCGGTACTGCGCGAGATCGGCGTGGACACCGGCGGGTCCAACGTACAGTTTGCCATCAATCCCGACGACGGCCGCATGATCATCATCGAAATGAATCCCCGGGTGTCGCGATCCTCGGCCCTGGCATCCAAGGCCACAGGTTTCCCCATCGCCAAGGTGGCCGCCAAACTGGCGGTGGGCTATACCCTCGATGAACTGCGGAACGAGATCACCGGCGGTGCCACGCCGGCATCGTTCGAGCCGTCCATCGACTACGTGGTGACCAAGGTGCCGCGCTTCGCCTTCGAGAAGTTCCCGAAGGCCTCGGACCGGCTGACCACCCAGATGAAATCCGTGGGCGAGGTGATGGCCATCGGCCGCACCTTCCAGGAGTCCCTGCAGAAGGCCCTGCGCGGGCTGGAAACCGGTATGCACGGTCTTGACGAAGTGGTCGACCCGGACTCCGATGAGCTCCAGAACATCTTCCGTCACGAATTGCGGGAGCCTGGTGCGGAACGCATCTGGTACATCGCCGATGCCCTGCGCGCCGGCATGAAGCTGCAGGAGGTCTTTGAGGTAACCCGTATAGACCCCTGGTTCCTGGTGCAGATCAAGGAACTGGTGCTGCTCGAGGCGGAGGTACGACAGGGTGGCATGGACAGCCTCGACTACGAACGGCTGCGCTACCTCAAGCGCAAGGGTTTCTCCGATGCACGGCTGGCCCGGCTGGCGGGCGTGCAGGAAAGCGAGGTCCGGGATCTACGACTGGCACTGGGGGTACGCCCGGTGTTCAAGCGCGTGGACACCTGTGCCGCGGAATTCTCCACCAGCACCGCCTACATGTACTCCACCTATGAAGAGGAGTGCGAAGCCGGGCCGTCCGACAGCAAAAAGATCATGGTGCTGGGCGGCGGGCCTAACCGGATCGGCCAGGGTATCGAGTTTGACTACTGCTGCGTCCATGCGGCCTTCGCCATGCGCGATGACGGCTATGAGACGATCATGGTCAATTGCAATCCCGAGACGGTGTCCACCGACTACGATACCTCAGACCGCCTTTACTTCGAGCCCCTCACCCTGGAAGACGTGCTGGAGGTGATCGAAAAGGAAAAACCCGTAGGGGTCATCGTGCAGTACGGCGGCCAGACGCCCCTGAAGCTGGCAAGGGCCCTGGGAGCGGCAGGTGCACCGATCATAGGCACCAGCCCCGATTCCATCGATCTGGCGGAGGACCGCGAACGCTTCCAGCAGTTGGTGGAAAAGCTGGAGCTGAAACAGCCGCCCAATCGCACCGCGACCGACCCGGAAGGGGCGGTGGGTCTCGCCAATGAGATCGGCTATCCTCTGGTGGTCCGACCGTCCTATGTGCTGGGCGGCCGCGCCATGGAGATCGTCTACGACGAGGATGACCTGCGCCGTTACATGCGAGAGGCGGTGAGCGTATCGAACGACTCGCCGGTGCTGCTCGACCGGTTTCTCAACGATGCCATCGAGGTGGACATCGATGCCATCTGCGACGGGAAGGATGTACTGATCGGCGCCATCATGGAGCATATCGAGGAGGCGGGGGTGCACTCCGGGGATTCTGCCTGTTCCCTGCCCCCGTACACCCTCTCCGCGGCGATCCAGGACCGGATGCGGGAACAGATACGCAAACTCGCCATAGAGCTGAAGGTGGTGGGGCTGATGAACACCCAGTTCGCGGTCAAGGATGACGAGATCTATCTGCTGGAGGTCAATCCCCGAGCCTCACGGACCGTGCCCTTTGTCTCCAAGGCCACGGGCATTCAACTCGCCAAGGTGGCTGCCCGCTGTATGGTCGGGATCAGCCTGGCGGCACAGGGATTCACCAGGGAGGTGATACCCGAAAACTATTTTGTCAAGGAGGCGATCTTCCCCTTCATCAAGTTTCCCGGTGTGGACACCCTCCTGGGGCCCGAGATGAAATCCACCGGCGAGGTGATGGGCGTGGGCGCTACCTTCGGCGAGGCATTCGCCAAGGCACTGGAAGGGAGCGGAGATCTGCTTCCCCGCTCGGGACGCGCCCTGATGTCGGTACGGGAGGCGGACAAGAAGCGCAACCTGGCGATCGCCCGCAATCTGCGGGATCAGGGATTCAAGCTTTACGCCACCGGTGGCACATGCCAGTCCATCCTCGACGAGGGGATCGAGTGCACGCCGGTCCACAAGGTCGGCGAGGGCAGGCCCCACATCGTGGATCGGATCAAGAATGACGAGTTCAGCCTGATCATCAACACCACGGAAGGGAAGAAGGCCATCGAGGACTCAGCGGCGATCAGACGGGCAGCCCTGCAGCACAAGGTGTCCTATACTACGACCATGTCCGGCGGCGAGGCCATCTGCCTGGCGCTGAAGCAGGCGGACAGCACCAACGTGATCCGGCTGCAGGATCTTCATTAACGGCCACGCCGGTAGAAATAGAAATCAGGGCGCATTGGAGATTGGAAACCGCGTCCATCACGCCTTTAAAACATTATTGCCTGGAACGGAAATTCGGAGATGGATGTATGAGCAAGGTACCCCTGACCCTCAGAGGTGCGCAGATGCTGAGGGAAGAACTGACCAACCTGAAATCGGTTGAACGTCCCAATGTTATTCAAGCCATTGCACAGGCCCGCGCCCACGGTGATCTCAAGGAAAATGCCGAGTACCACGCCGCCCGTGAACAGCAGGGGTTCATCGAAGGCCGGATCAAAGAGATCGAAGGCAAACTGTCACACGCGCAGATCATCGATGTCACAAAGCTCCACGCGGACGGTCGGGTGGTCTTCGGCGCCACCGTGGAAGTCTACGAGGAAGAGACGGACGAAGAGCACACCTTTCAAATAGTCGGTGAGGACGAGGCCGACATCAAGCAGGGGCTGATATCGATCAGCTCCCCCATAGCCAGGGCGCTGATCGGCAAATCCGTAGACGATGTCGCGGAAGTTGAAACTCCCAAGGGGTTGCGTCACTTGGAGATCATGAATGTGGGGTATGTTTAAGGAGGAGGAATTTGAACTGAGGAGACGCGGAGGCGCAGAACGTCAAACCAATAGGAGTGCTCACCAAGCACAGGTCGAATGAATTCGACCCTACTGACAGATGGCAGGCGTTTAGTTAAAAGTGTTGTTTCGCCCTTGTAGGGCCGAATTCATTCGGCCAGCTACGATTCAAATTCTTCCTTCATTCTTCCAACCGGATTTTCGGCTTTTTGGGATGACGAAGATAAAAAACCGCAACATGCCCGATGGTCTGCACGGTTTCGGCCCCGCTATGCGCACAGATGGCGCTGATGAATTCCTGACGCTGTTCCCGGTCTCCGGTGCTGATCCGGACCTTGATCAGCTCATGGGCATCCAGCGCAACGGCCACCTCGTTGAGCACGCCAT
>JAHEHQ010000225.1 GCA_024644505.1 Gammaproteobacteria bacterium | reverse complement strand
TCATGACCGGCCGGGGGCGCATTCTTAACAAGGAACAGATCATCGACCATATCTCCGAATTCGACGATGAGCTAAGCCCCTCGGCGGTTGAGATCTACATCAGCCGGCTGCGCAAGAAGCTGGAAGCCGCCGGTGTCCGTATACGGGTTGTGCGCGGCATCGGGTACATCCTGGAGTGACGCCCCGTGCACCACATACCTGGTCGATCCGCCGCCGGGTGCTGGGCTGGCTGTTCGCCGGCATGGGTCTGGTGTTTGCCGCGAACCTGATCACCAGTTATTACGGCAACCGGGAGGCGGCAGACAGCGCCTATGACCGGCTGCTGCTCGCCTCCGCTTCGGCCATCGCCGAGCGGACAGCCGTGAGGGAGGAAGGCGTTTGGGTAGACATCCCTTATGCCGCACTGAACATGCTGGCCTCGACGGCCCAGGACCGGGTCTTCTATGCCGTATCGGCCCCCGACGGCCAGGTGATTACGGGCTATGAAGACCTGCCACTGCCGCCGGAACCGGGCCATCGACGCGGCCTGCCGAATCCCTTCTTCTATGATGTTGTCTACAGGGGTGCATCGGTGCGCGTTGTTTCCCTGCGTACTTTCGTCATCGGCAGCAACCTGAGCGGTTTCGCCACGATTCGGGTTGCCCAGACAAGGGGTGAACGCGAGGCGTTGGCCCTCAGTCTGTTGAATCAAAGCGCAATCTGGACCCTGGTGATCGCCATCTCGGGCGGCTTCGCCGCCTGGGTGGGCATCAGCCTGGGACTCCGGCCCCTGGACCGCCTCCGGGAAGCCCTGGGACGGCGCTCCCCGGACGACGTTCGCCCGGTGCTGCACGATGTACCCAGAGAGTTCAAACCCCTGGTCGGGGCGGTAAATGGCATGCTGATGCGCATCGACAATGGATTGAGTGCAATGCGGCGCTTCATCAGCGATGCCTCCCACCAGCTCAAAACACCGTTGGCGGGACTCCAGGTACAGACGGAAATGGCCCTGCGGGAGAAGGACCCCGACACCATCCTGGACTCCCTCGACAAGATCAATACCAGTGTCCGGCGCACCAGCCGCCTGGCGACGCAGCTGCTCAGTCATGCGCGGGCCGCGGAACCCTCCGGGGGATTTGTTGACCTGGATCTTTCCCGGATATCCCGGGAGGCGGTGTCCGCCATGACGCCCCAGGCGCTGGCCAGGGACATCGACCTGGGTTTCGAGGGTGTTGACAGCGCTCCCCTGCGCGGCGATGCCACCCTGCTGGGGGAGATGATCGTGAACCTGATCGACAATGCGCTGCGTTATACGCCCAAAGGGGCGGTGGTGACCCTGCGCGTAGACCAGAATGAGACCACAACAATTACCGTCGATGACGATGGGCCCGGCATTCCGGCAGAAAAACGGGAGATGGTGTTCGAGCGTTTCGTCCGATTGCAGGAGTCGGAAACGGAAGGCTGCGGTCTTGGACTGGCCATCGTGCAGGAGATTGCAGCGGGGCATGGTGCCCGGGTGACAATGGAGGATGCGCCAAGCGGGGGTCTCAGGGTGCGTATAGCGTTCCCGGAACCTGTTGCATCCGGGGTATCACCTTTTCCCTCACCCCAATCCTCTCCCTCAGGGAAAGGGAGATAAACAGGTGTTGGTGATAAACAGGTGTGTTGAGATGCGCCGGCTGATCTTTCTGGTTGCGGCCTTGGTCTTCGTATCCCCGGCCCGGGCTGAACTGGTCACTTATGAAGCCGATGGCAGTGACCCGCAAACCCTGGTCATCTACAGCTCGACGGACACCGAGCGCATGGTGCATCTGGTCGACGCCTTCCAACGAAAGCATCCTGACGTACGAATCGATTACCACCTGCTGGACACGCTGGATATCTATCGCCGCACATCTTCGGAGATGGACGGCGGGAAAACGACCGCGGATCTTCTGCTGAGTTCCGCCATGGATCTGCAGATCAAGCTGGTCAACGACGGTTATGCGGCCGTTCACAGTTCGGTGGAAACCGAAACGCTGCCGGACTGGGCCAACTGGCGCAACCAGGCCTTCGGGTTTACCTACGAACCTGCGGTTATGATCTATAACAGGGCGCTGGTTCCGCAACTGGCGGATGTGACCACGAGGTTCGGTCTGGCTCAGAGTCTGACATTCGATGTGGGTTATCTGCGCAACCGAATCGTGACCTACGACCCGGAGCGAAGCGGTCTGGGTTATCTTTTCGGCACCCATGATGCCATCCAGTCCGAAGACTTCTGGTATCTGGCACGCAGTCTCGGCGACATGCGGGTGGGACTCGAGACCAGTTCCGCCACCATGATCGACAAGGTGGCGTCGGGCGAAGCACTGATTGCCTACAACGTACTCGGCTCCTATGCCAGGGCCCGGGTTCGCGAGAATCCTGACCTGGCCATCACCATACCCAGTGACTACTGCCTGGTGATGTCACGCATCGCCATGATCACCCGCACGGCGCGCAACCCCCAGGCCGCGGGCCTGTTCATCGACTTTCTCCTGTCCCGTGAAGGGCAGAAACTGATCGCCAATACCGCCTCTCTCTACTCACTGAGAGACGATATCCAGGGCGAAGCCACGGCGGCAAACCTGCGCCAGGCGGCCCAGGGGCCCCTTATCCCGATCCATCTCGGACCCGGGCTGCTGGTGTATCTGGATAAAATAAAGCGACGTGAATTTCTGGCGCGATGGCGACGGGCCATGGCACGGGAGTAGTTGTGGTGCCCTTCTTCCCCTCACCCCAACCCTCTCCCTGAGGGAGAGGAGGTTAGCGGTGTGATCCCCAGTTCCCTGGCTCCTGCATTCAGTTCAGCCAGCGTATCCTCTGGGATCTCGATCCCGGCCTTCCGTTGGCGTACCTCCGCGAGGGCTTCCGGTTCACCGGGATAGTGGATTTCCTTGGATCCGGCTGCCAGTGGCGTGTGCTTTATACGCTCGATCAGGCTTTCCATATCGGCAATGAACGCCTGCAGGGGGAGGAAAGATTCGATGTGCAGCGCGATCGCGAGATGGCCGACACCGCTGCGGCCTTCCGGCATGTAGGGCCCGACAACGCCATCGGCAAAACGGCTGCCGCTGAGGATGCCTGACAGCACGTCCATCATGGTTGCCACGGCATAACCCTTATGCCCGCCCATGGGCAGAATATTCCCCGCGATACCGGCAATGGGATCGGTCGTCGATTGTCCCTCCGAATCGATAGCCCAGCCTTCCGGGATCGCCTCGCCCCGTTTGCGGGCAACATAGAGTTTCCCGCGTGCCACTGCGGTATTGGCAATGTCCAGCATCATGGGGGGGTATTTTCCGGCAGGTGCCGCGATGGACCAGGGATTGGTACCGATCAGTTTGCTGCGTCCCCCCCAGGGCGCCATGGCGGGGCTGGCATTGCTGGACAGGAAACCGATGCATCCCTTGCGGGCCGCCATCCGGGTAAAATACATGGCCGTGCCGAAGTGCCCGGAGTTGCGTACCGAGACCGCACCAATGCCGTGTACCCTGGATCGTCCAATGGCCTCATGCATCGCCTGATGGGCGATGACCTGACCGACACCCTCGTTCCCATCCATTACGGCGATGGCCCCGCCGTCGAGTACCCTTTCAACCGAGGTGACGGCTCTGGTGGCGCCTGAACGGATGCGTTTCCCATACCAGAAGGTGCGCATCACACCGTGGGACTGGTGCCCCCAGAGATCGGCCTGCACCAGCGAATCCGCGAGCAGCTCCGCATCGCGCCCGGGAAGGCCCAGGGCTACGTAAGCGTTTGTGCAGAAGTCGGATAAACATTGGGCGGAGAAGCGCTGGACAGGCATGGGGTGATTATCCTTGTGTCATGGGTTTGCAGGCCCAATGGCATACTCCCAGACACTACATCAAAAGTAAAAGCGGCCGGCTTATTGCGATCGCAACAGTTCTTCGATACGCCCCACGACTTCCGGTGCATCCCATTCCAATGCACCGAACAGGGAATAGCGAACCATGCCCGAGCGGTCGATCAGGAAACTGGTTGGGAACGCATAGACGTGCCACTGGCGCACCGCTGTTCCGCCCGGATCCATCAAAACCGGAAAATCCACTTCGAACTGGCTCATGAATGCGCGCACCGTTGCCGCGTCTTCACCCACATCCACGGTGAGTACCCTGAACCTCTTTCCCGCCAGGCGATCCGACAATCGCTGCAGGGAGGGGATCTCCTCCACACAGGGCGGACACCAGGTGGCCCAGAAATTCACCAGCACCACCTCTCCCCGGTATTTCTCCAGATCGTGCTCGATACCCCTGAGGTCTTTAAGGCGCAACGGCGGCGCATCGGGCCGACCGGCAAAGGGTCTGAGATCCGCACCGGCCCCCACCGTCGCCCCGCCTGCACCGGCCTCGCCTCTCATACTCCGCCGGATCGCTTCGCGTGGACGCCCGTAGGGCTCGAGCAGTCGCATCGCCTGTTGGATCAGTGACGGCAGGCGGGTGCTCGTTTCCTCCTCCAGGTCACTGTAGTTGGGGCGCAGATGGAAGCCGTTCCCCACCCCCTGGAGGCGCTGTACCAACACATCACTGCCGCCTTTCTGCAGCCGCGTCACAAGTTCAACCAGATGCCAGCGCGCCGATGCGTTCATCGGCTGAAAAAGATAAATGGGGAGATTGGTGATATTTGTGACGGGTAGAAACTCCGGCTCCGTGCCACCCTGCGGTGTCAGACGATAAAGATCGGGGTGAAAAAGGACCACGCCGCCCAGCCCTGCCTGACGCGGATGGCCCAGCTGCCACTGACGCGCAGCTTCCAGCGCCAGGGCCGCACTGCGGCCCGTGGCCATAAGGTAAACCTGCTTTTCCATTGCCACGGCATGCTGCACCAGTTCGGCCACCATATCTGCGGG
>JAHEHQ010000224.1 GCA_024644505.1 Gammaproteobacteria bacterium | reverse complement strand
CATCCTCGACCAGCAGGACAATCCGCCGAAGACGATTCAGGGGACCCGGATTCCGCTCATTCATCTAGAGCCACTATGCTGATACCCAGTGTTGGCCCTCCGATGAGGCCAGGCGCCCGAAGGAAGTGCCCTTGGGGTGCAAGGCGCGCTCTGAATGTTACAGGATTGGTGGCGGAGTACACTACCTGCCGCCGCGAAAGTCAGCGAGATATTGCTGAATCCGATTGTAGAGTTTCTGGGTATAGGCGCCTTCCTCGCCCATCTGCAGTACTGCCTGGTCAACGATGGCGCGCCATGCCTTCATATCTTCCGGGGTGGGTTTTACGATTTCTATGCCCTGTTTCTGCAGTGCCTGCCAGGCGTTGTAACTGTTCTTCCTGGTATCGATGTCGGTTTGTCGGAAAGTCTCCTGGAGCACCTCGGTCAGGATCTTGCGATCAGAGGCTGGCAGTCTGGCGAGGGCTTTTCCGGTGATAACCAGGGTGCCGCAGAGATAAAGCACCGGAATATCCGTGAGGTAGTTGACGCGGGTATGCCACTGCAGTGCGATGGCGCCTATAGGGGAGGCGCCGATAGTGTCGATGAGCCCGGTCTGCAATCCCGTGAGTACATCGGTCAGGGGCAGTTGAATCGGTGTAATCCCCATGGATTGATACCCGATAAGGCTGATCTGATCCCCCTCAGGGGCCCATACCTTGTGGCGTCGCAGCTCGCTTTCCCGCGAAATGGGTGTCTGGGACATCAGGTAGACAAATCCCCCTTCGCTCAGGCCGAAACTGACATAGCCTTTTTTGGCGAGGTTATCGATCAGCAGGGGATCGATCTTTTTGCGTACATGGTCGACCTCCTCAAAATTGCGGAAGAGAAAGGGCAGGCTGTAGATCTGGAGGTCCTTGTATATGCCTGCCAGACTCCCGGTAGTAAGAACACCGCCATGCAGTTGTCCCACACGGATCTTTCGCAGCACGCTTTTGTCGTTGCCCATGACGCCGCCCGGGTAGAAGCGCAGCTTCAGGCGCCCCTCCGTGCGTTCCTCGATCTCCTTGGCGCTGGCGCGCATCGCTTTCATCCAGCTGGTGCCGTCCGGCAGGAGTGTGGCGATCTTCAGGGTGGCAGCATGAGCCTGCAGACAGGTGGCAAGCAGCAACAGTATTAACAGTGTCCGCATAGTATTAACAGGCCCTTAAAAATAATCGTCCGACAGCAGCATCTCCGCCTGCTGCTTGGCAATGGTATTGCTCAAGGTCAGTCCGGGTTCCCGGGCGGGGGCTTCCAGGACCTCGTGCAGCAATCGGTCGTGCAGTAACTGGTCGAACATCAGGCGGGCATAATAGCGGGCAAACTCAACCTTGACTATCAGGTCCCGGCCGTTGGAAAAGGCGATGGCCCGTTCGAAGTGTAAGCGCCCCGCCTCCGGTTGGCCACCCAGGGCGGGCGGTATCTGGCTGCGCAGTACACCCAGGTAAAGCTGCGCGCGGCCGCGGTCGTAATCCGGCTGCAGATCAACCACCCGTTGCAGAAGATAATCCACTCTGGGCAGCTGTGCAACGGCGTTCCAGTCCTCCATATGAGCCCGGATCCAGCCTGCCCAGCTGATGCCCAGTACATATAGGGGTTCTATGTGAGAGGTATCGACGCCGTCAACCGCTGAGGCGAATTGCTCGAATGGCGCGGCCTCATTCTCACAGACGGCGGGCTCCGTAACGCAGAGGGCGCGGCGGGCGTAGTCCCTGGATCTGACGGAGAGCCGCCGGGCCCTAATCGGGTCGGATACCAGTGCGCTGGCGTATGCCCCGTAGAGTCTGGCTCCGGCGATCAACAGCTTGGTGTCGTCCGGGCTGTCGGCGATGAGGCTGTCGAGAAGCAGTAGATAAGCCGGGGCTCCGGCCCGCACCGTGTCCGGGTCGTCCTGATTGAGCATGGCGTCCGAAAGATTATCGGCGAGCCGGTGGGCCGCTGTCGCGGCACAACCCGCGAGTGTCAGCGCTAATATGAGGGTGAGGAAACGGGAAGTCATCATCATCCCGGACTCCGGCGGTTGAGGACAAGTAAACATAAAGAATTACCCTCCTCCCCGCAAGAGGCGGCAGATCAGACCTGCCGGGGTCAATCGGCGGAGAATTTTTCCGTGATCTCGTACTGTCTCTGGGCTTCGTTGTCCTGTGCCGCTTCGTCGTTTTCCATCATCAGGCAGTTGTTCGCCATACGCGCCTGTATGGCTGCCTTCCAGGCCAGGTTGGCGTTCCCGGCAATCAGGTTGTCCGGGGTCAATGCAGCGACGCATGCCGCCGCAACAAAGTGCTCTGCCTGGGCTGCCCAGTCTGTATCCCGTCCGCAGGCGGTATAGGTCTGAACAGTGATGGACTTGGCCGTTTGATAAGCGTCTTCACGTTCGGGACTTTCGGGTTGTGAGGCGATTTCGAGCACCCTTTTGAGCCTGGGGTCCCTGGCGGCACCTCCCACGCTCTCTGCGTATCGGGCACCGATGGCGCGTTGCTCTTCCATGGACAGGGTGCTCAGGGTGTTGCGCAGATCCTGGTCGTTGGCGATATGCGGCATGATATTTCTCCTCGCTATATCGGGCAGGACACTACATTGAAATCCGTCCGGCCTTGACACCATGATAGGTAAACCCGGGCTGGCACAGGATGATCTGAATCAATAGGCGAGAGAAGAGGGTTAGCCTTGAGGTGTTGAATAGCCCGGACAGCAGGATACGGTTCGATTTACTCACCACATCCTGCCCAACACTCCAATTCACTTCCCCTGTTTTTCGGCACAGGCGACACAAAACTCTGAGGTGGGAAGGATCTCCAGGCGTGCTTCCGGAATCGGTTCGCCGCATTCGGCGCAGATGCCGTACTCGTCGCTGTCGATGCGGGCGAGGGTGCGATTTATGCGACTGAGCTCCTGGCGGCCTGCAGCCCCCAGCGCATCCATAACCTCCTCGTTCTCCCTTTCGGTCGCCTGCTCAGAAAAATCCGAAGGCAGTGGGCCGTCCACATGACGGACATCCCGGGTTATCTCGTGGATGCGCTCGTTGAGTTCGTGCCTGCGCTGGAGGAGTTTTTCACGGATGGCGTCGTGTTTGCTCATGATGCTGTTTCACAGTTCAGATATCCGGATCTTTTCCCGGGCCGAGGAAGGGGCTGGGAAAGGGCGTGATATTGTTTTTTTCGTCGAGTTCGTGAATCTTGTTCTGGCCCTTTTTTTCCACTTCGTCGATCCTGATCACCGAGTGGACGGGAATAAGGGTTCGGCTTACACCGCCGAATTCGTTCTTGAGCTTGTCTTCCACCGGATCGATGACCAGCGAGCTGGATTCGCCGAAGATCAGGTCCTTGACCTCGATGAACCCGTAAACCTCCGATTGCCCTACGGAACCGGCGTGGATTTCATATATCTTACCCTGATTTAGGAAGTTAATCCTGAAAATGCGCATACTCAATCTTTATTCCTGGCCTGTTCCCTGCATCGGGTGCAGAGACCATAGAGCACCATGGTGTGATCCTCGATATCGAAACCGGACCTGTCGGCGATTTCCTTTTGGCGCGATTCGATAACCTGGTCATGAAACTCATGAACGTGGCCGCATCGCACACAGACCATGTGGTCATGGTGATCCGAGCAGGCCAGTTCGAATACCGCGCGCCCCCCCTCAAACTGCAACCGTCTGACCAGACCGGCCTGCTCACACTGGGTGAGGACCCGGTATATGGTGGCCACACCGATCTCCTGGTGCAAACCAAGCAGCATCTTGTAGATTTCTTCCGCACTGGCATGATGACCGGTGTTCTGCTCGAGCATCTCCAGAATCCTGAGACGCGGCACCGTGACCTTCAGACCCGCCTGCCTAAGTTTTTTAGAGATTTCCGTCAAGCCTGCATTCCCCCCCTCTAGCCAGTATATCAGAGGCGCTGATTCTCATTCCAAATACATCGGTACATGTTGATCGGTCGACTCGTTATGGGCGAGTATGGCATTAAACCCGTATCTGCCTGCAACTCAAGGCCGCCCGGCTTATGGAAGGAAAAAATGCTGCTGCCACCTCTGACGCCCGGCCGGATTATCAGGCGCTATAAACGTTTCCTTGCAGATGTGAGGCTGGAGGACGGTTCGGTGGTGGTGGCTCACTGCCCCAATACCGGCAGCATGCGGGGCTGCTGGGAACCGGATGCACCGGTGGAGATGAGTTTCAGTGACAACCCCAGACGCAAGCTGCCCTGGACCCTGGAGCGGGTCGATATGGGGTCCGGTTGGGTGGGTGTCAATACGGCACGCACCAATGGGGTGGTGGAGGAGGCGCTCCGGGAAGACCGGATTGAAAAGCTCTCGGGCTATCGGGAGGTTCGAAGGGAGGTCACCTGTGACCTGCCGGGACATGCCCGGTCCCGGCTGGACCTGCTGCTCCGGGAGGGATCACGACCCGATGCCATGATAGAGGTGAAGAATGTCACGCTGCTGGACGGGGATTGCCTGAAGTTTCCGGATGCGGTCAGCGTTCGTGCGCTGAAGCACCTGAATCTGCTGCTGGAGGTGACGGGGCGGGGTATGCGGGGTGTGATCCTGTTCGCCCTGAACCGCCCCGAGGGTCGATGCTTTGCGCCGGCCGAAGATATCGACCCGGATTACGCCCGCAGACTTCGGGAAGTGGTCGGTCAGGGGGTGGAGGCCTATGCCCTGAGAATCAGGCATACGGTCGACGCCATGATCGGGGACGGTCTTGTGAAAGTGGAGCTCTAGTTGGGCCGCGCGGATAATAATGTAACGCTCAGAGTCTCTCTCATACGTCACGGCAAGGCGAGGTCATGCAGGCATAGCCACTCTATGTCAAATGACCTCAACACCGCCGTGGCGTATGAGAGAG
>JAHEHQ010000223.1 GCA_024644505.1 Gammaproteobacteria bacterium | reverse complement strand
CGCCTCTGTACCCCGGAAATCCTCACCGTACCCCCAGCGATAAGGGGTGGAAAAATAGGGCTGGCCACCGATATGGACTGCGATGCGCATGGAACTGCCGAGCAGCAGTGCGGCCACCGTTTCTCCGACTTCCGCTATCACACACTCCTTTAGCCGCTTGTCTGCGGCGATCTTCTGCTCCCGGCTGCCGCCATAATAATAGGCACGATCATGCTCCACACAGCATTGGCGCCAGGGAAGCGTCTTGCCGAGTTTCTCGTGGACCCAGTCGGGAAGACCGGCATAGGTGGCCGACATGCCGCCGCTGCACCCGTCCGAGTGTTTTTCGGGGTCGAACTCGGGAAGTCCGGTCAATGTTTCGAATCGGTCTTCGTGGTCTCTGCCGCAGAGCTTGTCCAGGATTTCCTGGGTGGTCTCGTACATGGCCGATTTACCTCATTCTTTGAGATGGTGATTCCGATTTTCAGGTAAGTTTAGCAGACAGGCACAACCCCACCAGGCGTCATGGATGCGGTTACCGATGAAGACTGGAGCCTGGTATCAGCTCATGCTCCCGGGTAGTTTTGCTTCCGGCGATACCAGTTCCCGGCACACTTCAATCAACATCCAGGTCAAGCCGCGGAGATTCCGTATTTGGGCAAAACGTCATGCAACACTGAGAACCGATGTGCCTGAAGGGCATCGTGAAAAAGCTTCCAGTCGGAGGTCAGAAATGTCTTTCTGAACGGGAAAATCTCCCGACCGGTGTCAGCGGACGACAACTGCCCAATGGATTTGTGCTTCCAGGAGCCATTTCCCTTTGAGATATACTCTATCTGCTCCTTACCGAAGGAGAAGCTGCCCTTTCCAATCTCTTCGATCCAGCGATGATGCCGTGTTTCGCCATCGTCTCCTTTGATGGATTTGATAAGAGAGGCTATCTTTTTTCGGTCTTTTTGCGGCAGGCCGGGCATGGACTCGAGATCCATTTCCGGATCGGTTTCACGAAAACACTGCATCGCCCGGCACATGAAGTCCACGGCGTTCAGGAAATCTTCCGGATTGTTTCGACTGACAGGTTCACCCAGGCCGTTTTCGTAATTCCACACCAGGTAGGGTTGATCCGGGTAGCTGAGTGCCGCTCCATGCCCTAGCGGGAAGGATTCGCACAGAAAATAGCCTGCTATCCTTTTCAGGAAACCCCTGTCGAAAGCCTTACTGCTGCTTTGGGTCTTTCTTACCTCGTTGATCTTGTGATTCACGCCGGCAAACCCCTGGTGTGCCCAGGTATCGGCGTAGACATGCATCGCAATACCCAGGCGATGCAGCCCATAAGGTTTATCGCTGGCCTCAATGCAGGCGCGAAGCATATCTCTTGCCACATGGCTGTCCGGATGACAAACCAATTTGCGGATAAAAGAACCATCTGGGTTTTCTCCCGCCGGCAGGCCGCCGTTCCCTGGAAGAAAATGGAAGGGAACCCAAACCTGATGATTCGCCAATAAGTCTGAATTGCGGTAATCCAGCATTCTGTGCGCCGACGCTATGCGTTTGTACATGGCACCATTCTTGAAATTGATGATGCCGGCGTTGGTCGCATCATCCACATACTGGGCGCAATAGGCGATGATTGAGGCATTCCGACGGTTGTACCCTGCCAGACGGGCGGCAATATATGTCAATGTGTGATGTCCATCTATCTGCATGTAATGCTCCTTATTGGGTCCGGCTGGGTGGGGCACCGGCCATTTGGTTTTTCCGGTTTCTCTTCCCTTGTTTTTTCCCGGTGATTCAACGACGACTTCCGACTGTAGTTAATAGTAGACTCATCTTTCGAAATTCCCAGTACCTGAAGCACAACGGGTCCCCCGCTACTCGCCAGATAACAACGCCAGGATCATGGGTGGCGCGCGAAAACCTGCGATGCTGCACCGGCTGTGGCGCCGAATTTGAAGGTCATCAACGTCACCAGGGACACCGTCAAGGTGCACTGGCGGGCCGGAATATGATGTAAAGCCGTTTGAAGTGTTCGGGGGACATGATGACCAGTATGTTGCCCACGAGCACCATGGCAACACCGAAACCGGCTTCCAGAGACCACTGATAGCCTTCGAACAGGGTGGAGATTCCCAGCGCCACAACAGGGAACAGGACCATGGCATAGGCGGCTTTGTCTGCACCGATACGCCCCAGAAGCGTCAGGAAGCTGCCGAATGCCAACACTGAACCGAACAAGGCCAGATAGAGCAAAGAGCCGGAGTATGCAAGCGTCGGCTCATAGATGAAGGGCGCGCCCTGGATCAAAGCAATCACCCCAAGCGCCGCCGAGCCGTATGCCATGCCATACGCATTGGTCTGTACAACGGGGAGCTTCGCCCGCTGATTCCGAGTGGAGACCATGTTGCCCAACGACGCAATAAAGGTTCCCAGCAAACTGAGCAGCACACCTCTTAAGGTCGTGCCGTCAACCTCCAGGCTTGAAAACTCGGGCAGGAAAACAAGGCAAATACCCACAAGCCCCGTCAACGCCCCCGCCAAAACAGAGATCGTGGCGCGCTTACCAAAGCACAGGGCGCCATTGGCAATATTCATCAATACAATGGTGGAAAAAACTACCGCGATCAGACCGCTGGTCAGATCAGAGGTGGCCCAATAGACCACCAGATAGTTCAATCCAAAAAGCGTCAGACCCTGAGCAAGCATCCAAAGGTGTTGGCGAAATCCAAATCTCATCGGCAACTTTCGCAGCCAACACCAGACCATCAGGATGAGGGTGGCCAGAGCGAACCGGTAGGCGACTGAAACCTCCGTCGGCACCTCTCCCAACTGTAATCTGATCGCAAAGAAGGTTGAACCCCAGATAAATACCGTAGACAGGTAGAGGGTGGTGGTGTGCTGAAGCATGTGCAGACAGCCTTCTGATGATGGGAAAGATCTGTTGCCGTTATACCCTGGCCCTGGTTATTATGAAAACGAATTATCTTAATATCTATGATTACAATTGCTAATACATAACGGGTGTCCGTCCATAAACAGCATCTTCCGTCATTCCGGCGAAGGCCGGAGTAGTGGCGCATGGATGCGCCCGAAGGAAGTGCCCTTGGGGTGCCCGTTAACGGATCTGAGGATGGAGCCCGGTAACTCGCTGAATTCCCTCGATACCGGCCTTCGCTGGGATGACGTGGTTTCTGGAAAACATGCGTTTCTCAAAGGGTACTGACTATGGCTCGCGATATTGATATCAGTCTGATTCGCACGTTCCTGGCCGTTGCGGAATCCGGGGGGATGACCTCTGCTGCGCGGGCCTTGAGCCTCACGCAAGGCGCCGTCAGCCAAAAGATCAAACGTCTGGAGGCTTTGTTTGGTGCTCAGCTTTTCGAGCGAAAACAAAAAATACTGCGTCTTACCCCTGAAGGCGAACGCCTTATGCCAAGGGCATATCGCATGATCTTCCTGAACGACGACACATGGCATTTGATGACCCAGCCTGCGTTCACCGGAGAGATAAAGCTGGGGGTTCCTTTGGATATCATTCGCCCCATGATGCCTCCCATCCTGCGACGTTTCAGCCGGGAGCACCCCAAGATCCAGCTCACCCTGGTCAGCGATATGACCCCGACGCTGCTCACAGCACTGAAGAATGGAGAAATCGATTTGACCCTGACCACGGAAAGCAGAGAGGGTGCTGAAGATCAGCTGTTGTTGAGCGACAGACTTGTCTGGGTTGGTTCGAAGAATGGTGAGGCCTGTTACCGGAAGCCATTACCCGTTTCCCTGGGGTCTGAGCCCAGTGCATTCAGGGCGCCCACCCTGGATGCCTTGAAAAAAGCGGAGATCGACTGGCAGGTAGTCTGCGGGGTCGGCAATCTTGAGTCGATTCTTGCCACTGTCGAAGCCGATATGGCCGTTGCCCCCTACATGTCCCGGTTAGTGCCCGAGCAATTGACCATCATCGACTCGAATGTGAGATTACCGCCTTTGCCGACCTACCATATCAACCTTCACATGCCTGATTCGGGGGGGACCCTTATTGCCAGAGAGTTGGCTAAAGTTATCCGGAAAGGGTTCTCCGTCCTATAGAGGTGACCTGGTTATCGAGGGCAGCTTCATACTGGAAGCGGACCTTCTATTTGTGCGCCGCAATAGACCGGAGACTACCCGAAGCCGCCGTTCGCGAAGGCTGCTGGTTGTTGGTATCAGGAGTGGTGCGCACGAATTCAGCGATTCAACGGTGGAAGCGTACCCGCGAAAACTCTTTTTCCGGTCGATCCCCAGGAGCTGTATGGACTATCCTTATCTTAAGGAGAGGTCAAAATTGATTTTAGGTCATCTCAGCAAGCTTCCTAGCGAACTCAGTCGTCGGCAGTTCGTCATAACAGCGGGCGCCATCGCGGTTTTTTTGCCCCTCGGACTCTGGCCACACCGCCTGGCCGGAGCGGTGGCCGCCTATGCAGACACCATCTCCGCGCTTAAAAAGGGTGTTGTCGCAGAAACCACTGCACATCGGCAGTACGTGCTTTTCGGACGGCTGGCCAAGAAGGACGGCTATAAGGGTCTAGCCTATTTGTACACGGCACTTGCGACCTCTGAATTGATTCACGCACAGAATTACAACAGGGTCCTTGCAACGCTCGGAGAACTGCCGGTCGAACCCGAGGTAGAGGAGATGCCCATAGGGACCGCAAAGGAGAATTTGATTTACGCCGCTGAACGGGAGGTAAACTCAATCGAGAACACCTACCCCGATCTCCTGAGACTGGTAGAGGCCGAAGGTCATGCAGACGCTATCTCCGCAGTCAGGTATTCCTGGGCATCCCATAAGCAACATCGCGACATCATCAAGAAAATTCGCCGCTGGTCACCACGCCATTTCGAAACAGTTGCCAGGAAGATCGACAATAG
>JAHEHQ010000222.1 GCA_024644505.1 Gammaproteobacteria bacterium | reverse complement strand
AACACAATGGAACCCATACCCCTGAACATCCGGGCAAACGCCGATCACGCCATCGTCTGGCGAAACGACCGGCTATATCTGCTGGATCAGCGTATTCTCCCCGGTCGTGAATCCTACCTGGAGCTTCAGACGGCCGCGGAGACAGCGCGTGCCATTACTGACATGGTGGTGCGGGGTGCACCGGCCATCGGCATCACGGCTGCTTACGGCGTGGTGCTGGCGGCGCGGGACAGGTACAGGGAAGCACAGGACAAATGGCGGGTTCTTGTTTCCCGGGATCTCGATCTGCTGGCGAGTGCACGCCCAACGGCGCGAAATCTGTTCTGGTCGCTGCAGCGCATGGAAGGATTGATCGGGAGCCTGGGCCCGGCTGATCCCCGGGACAAACTGCTGGCCGAAGCCCGTGCCATCCATGAAGAGGACATTGCAGCCAACCGCACCATTGGGGCGTTGGGTGCGGGGTTGATCGAGGGCAGGGTATCCGTCATCACCCATTGCAACGCCGGGGCGCTCGCAACCGGAGGATACGGAACGGCACTGGGGGTGATTCGCAGTGCCTGGAATGATCGCAAGGTTGATCGGGTTTATGCCGATGAGACGAGACCCTGGCTCCAGGGGTCCCGGCTCACCGCCTGGGAACTGGTCAGGGATGACATACCCGTGACCCTGCTGACCGATGGGGCCGCCGCAAGCCGCATGGCCTGCGGTGATATAGGCTGGGTGATCGTGGGTTCGGACCGTATCGCTGCCAACGGGGACGTGGCCAACAAGATCGGCACTTACAGTCTCGCGGTGGTGGCAAGGCATCACGGGGTCAAGGTGATGGTGGCCGCCCCCACCTCAACGGTGGATATGTCGGTGGCCAGCGGGGGGGAGATCCCGATAGAGTCCCGGGACCCCGCGGAAGTGTTGAAATGCGGCGGAACCCAGGTAGGCGCCCCGGGCGCGGAGGCCTGGAACCCCGTGTTCGACGTCACCCCGGCGCCTTTGGTTGATGCCATTGTCACGGAAAAGGGTATTGTGCATTCGCCAAACGCCAAAAAGATGGCTGATTTAATGCGAAATTGATCTGAGAGCCCCTGAAAGCCGATTTACGCGGTTATTTTATGAGGCTTGTACCCTGAGTTTCCCTTCTTTGTGTGTTATGATTGGCGGCTTATTAAAGCCGCTGGTCTCGATCCCCCAGTAACTGCGAAAAACTAGGAGGCTGTCGGATTTAACACTGTTTGGCTGCAAATCCCTGGATGACGATCAACTCAGCTTATCGAACTCGTTAAATAGGTCCACTATTTGCCTCGTCCGATAAACTGATTTGATTCGCCACCAGTAATTTTCGCTTCAAACGGATAAATCCGACAGCCTCCCAGGCCGGCGGCGAGGAAGAACGAGCCCCTATGACCGAATTCGCCAAAGAAGTCCTGCCGGTCAATCTCGAAGACGAGATGCAGCAGTCCTACCTCGATTACGCCATGAGCGTGATTGTGGGAAGAGCCCTCCCAGATGTCCGTGACGGTCTGAAACCGGTTCATCGCCGCGTCCTCTACGCCATGAGCGAACTGGGTAACGACTGGAACAGGCCCTATAAGAAATCGGCCCGCGTGGTCGGTGATGTCATCGGTAAGTACCACCCCCACGGCGATACCGCTGTTTACGACACCATCGTGCGCATGGCCCAGCCCTTTTCCATGCGCTATATGCTGGTGGACGGGCAGGGCAATTTCGGCTCCGTGGACGGGGATGCCCCCGCTGCCATGCGGTACACCGAAGTGCGCATGGCCCGCATCGCCCACACCCTGTTGGACGACCTGGACAAGGAGACCGTCGACTTCATCGTCAACTATGACGAATCAGAGCATGAACCCTCGGTGCTTCCGGCCCGCATTCCCAATCTGCTGGTCAACGGCTCCGCGGGTATTGCCGTGGGCATGGCCACCAATATCCCACCCCACAACATCACCGAGATCATCAACGGCTGCATTACCCTGATCGATGATCCGACGGTGAGCATCGGGGGGTTGATGGAGCATATCCACGGGCCGGATTTTCCCACCGCGGCCCTGATAAACGGAGCCCGGGGTATCCGCGAGGCCTACGAGACAGGCCGCGGACGGATCTATGTCCGCGCCCGCACCGAGATCGAGACGGACGATGCCGGTGGCAGGCAGCGCATCCTGGTGCACGAACTGCCCTACCAGGTTAACAAGGCACGCTTGCTGGAGAAGATCGCCGAACTGGTAAAAGAGAGAAAGATTGAGGGTATCACGGAACTGCGGGATGAGTCGGACAAGGACGGCATGAGAGTGGTGATCGAGCTGCGTCGCGGCGAGGTGGCCGAAGTGGTGCTCAACAACCTGTACCAGCACACTCAGATGCAGACGGTGTTCGGCATCAACATGGTGGCCATAGTGGACAGGCGCCCGCGGCTGCTGAACCTCAAACAGATGCTGGAGTATTTTATCCGGCACCGCCGTGACGTGGTGACCCGCCGCACCCTGTTTGAATTGCGCAAGGCGCGGGACCGGGCCCATGTGCTCGAGGGGCTTGCGGTCGCCCTGGCCAACATCGATGAGGTGATCGAGTTGATCAAGGCGGCACCGAGTCCGGCGGAGGCCAAGAAGGGCCTGTTGGCCAGGTTCTGGCAGTCGGGCACCGTCGAGGCGATGCTGGAACGGGCGGGCTCCGACGCCTCCCGTCCCCAGGACCTGGACCCCTCATTTGGCCTGACAGAGCAGGGATACCGCCTGACCGAGACCCAGGCGCAGGCTATTCTCGATCTCAGGCTGCATCGCCTCACTGGTCTTGAGCAGGATAAAATTCTCAAAGAATACAGTGAAATAATAGATAAAATTGACAATTTACTTCAGATTCTTTCCAGTCCTGATCGGTTGATGGAAGTGATTACGGAGGAGCTCATCGCCATTCGTGATCAATATGGTGACAAGCGGCGCACCGAAATCATCCAGAGCCGCCTGGACCTCACCCTGGAGGATCTGATCACGGAAGAGGATGTGGTGGTGACCCTGTCCCATTCCGGCTATGCGAAGGCCCAGTCCCCGGACAGCTACCGTGCCCAGAGACGGGGCGGTAAGGGCAAGTCCGCAACCACCACCAAGGATGAGGACTTCGTGGACCAGCTGTTCGTGGCGAGCACCCACGACACCATACTCTGCTTCTCCAACCGCGGTCGCGTCTATTGGCTGAAGGTCTACGAACTGCCGCAGGCCGGTCGCAACGCCCGGGGCAAGCCCATCGTCAATCTGTTACCGCTGGAGCAGGGTGAACGTATCAACGTGGTACTGCCGGTAAGAGAGTATGACGATGACCATTATGTGTTGATGGTTACCAGCTCGGGTACGGTCAAAAAGACCCGATTGACCGACTTTTCCCGTCCCAGGACCACCGGTATCATCGCCGTGGATCTGCGGGAGGACGATCAGCTGGTGGGGGTTGCCATCACCGACGGTACCCGGGATGTGCTGTTGTTTACCTCCGCCGGCAAGGCGATCAGATTCAACGAATCGCAGGTCAGGCCGATGGGCAGAACCGCCGGTGGGGTGCGCGGTATCAGGTTGCGCGAAGGACAGCGGGTGATCTCACTCATAGTGACCCAGCCAGAGCAGCCCGAGGGAATGATCCTGACGGTAACCGAGAACGGTTACGGTAAACGAAGCGCACTTGACCAGTTCCCCCCGAAGGGCCGGGGCGGGATGGGTGTCATATCCATCAGCGTTTCGGAGCGCAACGGTGATCAGGTGGGGGCGGTGCTGGTCGACGATGATGACGAAGTGATGTTGATAACGGATGCCGGCACCCTGGTGCGGACCCCGGTAACCGATATATCGGTGCTTGGACGCAGCACCCAGGGCGTCACCATGATCCGGCTGTCGGGCAAGGAAAAGCTGGTGGGTATCGCACGGGTCGAATCTCTGGAGAACGGGGACGGAGCGACAGACGGGACTGAATCCGAAAGCGAAGAAACCGGAGAATGATTCTCTATTATATTCAGGCTATTGCACTGGGGAGTTAAGAATGTCCAGAAGCTATAATTTCAGCGCGGGACCGGCAGTATTGCCGGAAGAGGTATTGGCGCAGGCACGAGATGAGATGCTCGACTGGCAGGGCAGTGGCATGTCCGTCATGGAGATGAGCCACCGGGGCAAGGAGTTCATGTCCATTGCCGCCCGGGCCGAAGCTGATCTCAGGGAACTGATGTCCGTGCCGGACAACTACAAGGTGCTGTTCGCCCAGGGCGGCGCCTCCAGCCAGTTCGCCATGGTGCCCATGAACCTGCTCCAGGGCCGCAAGGGTGCCGACTATATCAACACGGGTTCCTGGTCGAAGAAGGCCATCGCGGAGGCCCAGCGATTCTGCGAGGTGAACATCGCGGGCGCCACGCCGAAGGGCGAGTTCAGCGTGCCTGCCCCGGAGGCGCTGCAGTTGAAAGCGGATGCCGCCTATGTGCACTACACGCCGAACGAGACCATCCAGGGGATCGAGTTTCCGTTTGTCCCGGATACCGGAGATGTTCCCCTTGCGGCCGATTTTTCTTCCACGATCCTTTCCAGGCCCATTGATGTGAGCAGATACGGGGTCATTTATGCCGGGGCCCAGAAAAACATCGGGCCTGCAGGTTTGACCGTGGTCATCATAAGGGAGGACCTCATCGCCGAGCCCCTGGCGGGTACCCCGGCCATGTTCAACTACGGCACCCTTGCAGGGGCCGACTCCATGTACAACACACCGCCGACCTACGCCTGGTACATCGCCGGGCTGGTATTTCAGTGGCTCAAGCGCCGGGGCGGACTCGACGCCGTGGCAGTGGTTAACGAACGCAAGGCAAGGGCGCTTTATACCGCGATTGACGGGTCGGATTTTTACAATAACCCGGTGGACCCCAACT
>JAHEHQ010000221.1 GCA_024644505.1 Gammaproteobacteria bacterium | reverse complement strand
GTTAGAAATGCTGATTTTTGAGTGTTGGCGCAGGGCTTGGCGAACAGGAAATCGCAGGGGTTACGTAAAAGATGATCTGGGTCATTCAATAAATGGGGGGGGCAGGCCGACTTGGATATATAATAAGCATAAGAATATGAACGTATTAGATGATATTAAAATAGCTGTTGATTCACCTGATATCTGCCCTGGGGAGACGGGTAATGCCCGAATTCTGCTGCACGAGATCGCTGATGCCCTGAGGGTTCTTCTCAAAACGGGGGAATCCAGAATACTGGATCTGCTTGCCATTCCTTTTGGGCCAACCGATGAAGAAAGGCTGCTTTCAGAGCTGGGGCGGGGTGAGGTCAGCGCGACTTTGAACGCCCTGGGAGAATCCCAAGTATGGGAGAGCCGGTACTCCGGTGTATGGGTCGTCGAGCACAGGAACCTGGACGGGCAGCGAATTGCTTTCCAGATCGAGATTACCAGGATGCCGGGGATCCTTACAGCCCACCCGGCCGATATCGAGTCGGGCCTTGAAAGACTAAGCAATACCCTGGTAACCGGCCAGCAGGGTTTTACACCAGATAATCCGCAGGAGGGTCCCTGAGGGTTTATCAGGAGAATCGGAGGTGAAGTTGATGACCGATAACTCATTGACCTTGGGCGAAAGCCTTGAACGACAAGGGGTAACACGACGCGGATTTCTGAAATTCTGCACGGCCACGGCCTCGATGTTGGCATTGCCCGCCGGCATGGTGCCCACCATCGCTGCGGCATTGGAGAAGGCCAGACGACCCTCGGTCATCTGGCTCTCCTTCCAGGAGTGCACCGGATGCACGGAATCGCTGACCCGGAGTCATGCGCCAACGGTCGAAAACCTGATATTCGACTACATCTCCCTTGATTATCATCACACCCTTCAGGCTGCCTCCGGCGCCGCCGCAGAGGCGGCGCGGGAGAAGGCGATGCACGAAAATGAGGGGAAATTTCTCCTGGTGGTGGACGGTTCCATCCCCCTGGGTCATCCGGGTTACTCCACCATTGCCGGTATCAGCAACCTGCAGATGCTGGAGGAAACCGCGGCCGGGGCCGCGGCAGTGATCGCGGTTGGTACCTGCGCGGCATTCGGAGGACTCCCGAAAGCAGCCCCTAACCCGACGGGTGCGGTTTCCGTATCGGATCTCATCACGGACAAGCCCATCATCAATGTCTCAGGTTGCCCGCCGATTCCGTCTGTCATTACGGGTGTTCTGGCGCACTATCTGACATTCGGTACGCTGCCGGAACTGGACCAATACGGACGGCCGCTGGCTTTTTTCGGTACCAGTATTCACGACCGTTGTTACAGGCGACCCTTCTACGATAAAGGGCTTTTTGCCGAAACCTTCGACGACGAGGGCGCAAGGAAGGGCTGGTGTCTGTACAAACTGGGTTGCAAGGGGCCCATGGCCTATAACGCCTGCGCCACCATGAAATGGAACCAGGGTACGAGTTGGCCGGTGGAATCGGGGCACGGCTGCCTCGGTTGTTCCGAGCCCAGCTTCTGGGATGCCGGTGGATTCTACAAGGCATTGTCGATTCCCACGGGCGATATCTCCCGCACGGCGGGTTATGCAGGGGCCGCCGGTCTGGCCATCGGGGCGGCGGCAGTTGGACTCAATCGTGCCGCCAAGTCCCGGGCGAAAAAGCAACACGGCACGGTAACCGTTGACGATCTGGAGAAGACATCATGATTGAGCCGATGGATTTTCTCTTGTGGGTAAGAGGCACGGCATTCGATGTGTCGTTGAGCATCTTCGTTATAGGCATTGTACTGCGGCTTTTTGAGATTCTCTCTCTGGGTCGTGCGGCCAATCTTGCGGAGCCAAGGGGTACCGAGTTCGGTCCGGGCATGAAGACCATACTGACCCGCAATATTCCCGAGGCCGGCACCTTCAAGCGCCAACCGCTGACGGTAATCGCAGGTTACGTTTTTCACATCGGGTTGCTGATCAGTCTGTTCTTTTTCGTACCGCACATTCAGCTGTTCGCGGCCACCTTCGGATTCGGCTGGCCCGGCCTGCCCACGCCTATCGTGGACGCGGCCACGGTACTGGGTATCGTGGGATTGCTGGCCGTGCTCTGGAACAGGCTTACCAATCCGGTCATGAAACTGCTTTCCGACAAAGAGGACTATCTGGTCTGGCTGCTGACATTTTTACCCCTGCTGACCGGTTATCTGGCCTATCATCGGATGGTCGATCCCTATCCGCTGATACTGGGTCTGCACATTTTGAGCATCGAACTCTTTCTGATTCTGTTTCCTTTCACCAAGCTGATGCATACCTTCACCCTGTTTCTGGCGCGTTGGTATAACGGGGCCATGCATGGCCGCAGGGGGGTGCAATCATGAGTACGGCTACACTGGAACGGGGCCTGAATGCCCTGCGGGAGCAGATAGACGCCCCGGTCGCCGCTTTCTTTTCCAGCTGTGTCAACTGCGGCATGTGCGCCGAGGCCTGCCTCTTTTACACCGAGACGGGGGACCCGAAGTACACGCCCATCCGCAAGCTGGAACCGATGCGCCTGATCTGGGAACAGGAGTACACGATTGCTGGAAAGATCAAAAAGCTGATCGGACTGTCGGAGCCTGTGACGGACGAAATGCTTGAGCAGTGGCAGGAATTGATCTATGCCAGCTGTACCCTTTGCGGGCGCTGCTCTCTGGTATGCCCCGTCGGGAACGACATCGCATTCATGGTCAGAAAAGTGCGGGAAGGCATGGTGGCATCGGGCAACTCACCCCCGGACGTGCAGTCAGCGGCGATCAGGGCGGTGAAGATCGGCAGCCCGATGGGTATCAGGCTCAAGGCCCTGCAGGCGCAGATCAAGCATATCGAGGCGGATACGGGATTGAAGATCCCGGTGGATGTGGAAGGTGCAGACTACATGGCGCTGCTCTCCTCCATGGAGGTGATCAATTTTCCCGAGTACGTGGAATCGCTGGCGAAAATCTTCAAAGAGGCTGGTGTCAGCTGGACCCTCTGCTCGGAGGCGTTCGAGGCGACGAACACGGGCATTCAGATCGGTTCCACCGATATCGCCCGGGAGCTGGTGCAGCGGGTCGTCGACGGTGCCGAGAAACTCAAGGTCAAATACGTCATCAGCCCCGAGTGCGGGCACGCCTATACCGCCATCCGATGGGATGGGCCGAATCTGATAGGCCGCCCGTTTCCGTTCAAGGTGGTGCACATTCTGGAACTGCTGGACGAGCTGAGGGCATCGGGCAGGATCAGTACTAAAGACCCGTCCGGCGAGCCTGTCACTTTTCATGACCCCTGCTCCATTGTCCGCAAAGGCGGAGTCGTCGAGTCGCCCCGTCATCTCTTGGACATGGTGAGTACCAATTTCAAGGAGATGCCGGATCACGGCAAGTGGAACTGGTGCTGCGGCGGTGGCGGCGGTGTGAGCGCGAACACCGATGCCGAAGAGTTGCGTACCCGGGTGTTCAGGCGCAAGAAGAGTCAGCTGGAGGAAAGCGGCGCCACTACCCTGGTGACCGCCTGCGCCAACTGCAGACTGGTGATCGAAGAGGGTCTGGAAGAGTACAACATGGAATTTCCGGTAACGGGGCTTACGGAAATGCTGGCAGAGCATCTGGTAACCAAAGAGGAAGCGTAACCTGACCCGGACCTTGTGTTGGGAGTTAGCTGGAGACTGAATCAATGAGCGAACGCATTGTCGTCGATCCGATCACACGCATCGAGGGCCATCTGCGCATCGAGGCACAGATGGATGGAAACCGGATCGGTCAGGCCTATTCATCGGGCACCATGGTGCGCGGTATAGAGACGATCCTGAAGGGGCGTGATCCCAGAGACGCCTGGGCCTTCGCCCAGCGCATCTGCGGCGTATGTACGCTGGTTCATGGCATAGCCTCGATCCGCGCAGTGGAGGATGCCCTGAACTATGAGATACCCCGAAATGCCCAGCTGATCCGAAATCTGATGATCGGTGCGCAGTACGTTCACGATCATGTGATGCATTTCTATCATCTGCACGCCCTCGACTGGGTTGACGTGGTTTCCGCGCTCAAGGCGGATCCCAAGGCGACGGCGGCGCTGGCCCAGTCCCTGAGCAACTGGCCGAAGGCTTCCGAAGGCTACTTCTCCGATACACAAAAAAAGATCAAGGGTTTCGTGGAATCGGGGCAGCTCGGAATCTTCGCCAACGGCTACTGGGGCAGCCCCGTTTACAAACTCCCTCCCGAGGCAAACCTGATGGCGGTCGCACACTACCTGGAGGCGCTCACCTGGCAGCGGGATGTGGTGAAGCTGCACGCCATTTTCGGTGGGAAGAACCCACATCCCAACTTTGTCGTGGGGGGCGTGCCGTCACCCATCGATCTCAATTCGGATTCGGCCATCAACGCCAAGCGGCTCTCCCAGGTTCAGGACGTCATCGAACAGATGCGTGTCTTTGTGGATCAGGTCTATCTTCCGGATACCCTGGCCATTGCCTCTTTTTACAAGGACTGGTTCAAACGCGGCGAGGGGCTGGGCAATTTCCTCTGTTACGGGGATTTTCCGTCAACCGGCATGGGGGATGTGGACAGTTACTTCTTCCCGCCGGGGGTCATTCTGGACAGGGACCTCAGCACTATCCACGATGTGGACCTGCACGACGGTGAACAGATCCAGGAGTACATATCCCATTCCTGGTATGACTATCAGGGGGGCAAGGCGCAGGGACTGCACCCCTACGAGGGCGAGACCAGTCTCAACTATACCGGGCCGGAGCCACCCTACGAACATCTGGATGTGGCGCAGTCTTATTCCTGGCTGAAATCACCCCGCTGGAAAGACAGGTCCATGGAAGTGGGGCCCCTGGCACGGGTTCTGATGCTGTATGCCAGCGGACACGAACCGACCCGCGAACTGGC